>JAAZKQ010000449.1 GCA_012799755.1 Lentisphaerota bacterium
AAGAGGCAATGGAACCCACCTTTCGTGTCTGGTATCTGGCACGCCTTCAGCGTGCCTTGCCGGAGCGGACATCAATGGTTCTTATATGAGCTGAACGTTCGTCAATATCTATGTGGGCTCTTATGTGAAGAGCATTGGTCCATAAAGTCCATACTGTCCATAGCAGCTTGGAGGCGAAGAATCCTTTGTGAAAAGACTTGACGGGCTTATTTGCGGAGGTAGATGGGTTCGAAGCTTGGGGTGATGGTATCAGTGGTTGGCAGGGGATTGCTCCAGATGTCCATGATCTCGGCATCTTTGGTGAGAGTGCCGGGCAGCGGGGTGCTGCCATCGCCCCAGAGGACATGGAGGCTGCGGCCATTTTCGGGTGGAAAGCGGAAGCAGCGAAGACCTTCGGCGATGCTGACTTCGCTGGGCAAGCCATTGCCGTCCACGAGGCTGGCAAGGACGGCGCGGGCGGCGAGGAGGGGCTTGATGGCGCGGTCGTGTTCGAGGTTGGCGCAGAAGATATTGCCTTCGCCGCGATCGGGGTGCAGCGAGTAGAGGAAGAAGCGCTCAACGCCGGCGGCCAGGCAGCAGACATCGTAGCGAACGATGTGGGCCGGCAGCAGCCGGTAGGGAAGGCCGCCGGTTTCGGGCCGGTAACAGGAGCCGATGCTTACGGAGCCGCCCTCGGTGTTCCAGATAGGGCGTTCGCCGCCGTGTTCGGCCATGAGTTTTCGCCATTCCGCCGTGCTGGTGGCCACTGCTATTGGCGTGCCGGGGTCGCCCATGAGGTTGTTGTTGTACTCGTGATAGCTGAAGACCTCGAAGATGCCGGTGCCGCCGGCGAGAGCGTCGTTGGTCCACTTCTCATTGCCGCGGTAGGTATCAACGCCGACGATGACCGCGTCGGGGTGGATGTCCTGCTTGATTTGGTAAGCCCGGCGCATGAACTCGACGTACATTTCGGGTTTGCCGCCGCTAGTGGCCCACCAGCGGCCCCAGGGTTCATTCCAGATTTCCCAGTGGTCAATGCGGCCTCGGTAATGGCTGATGGCGGTGCGGCAGTACTGATCCCATTTTTCCATGGTGTCGGGCCGGTCGGGAATATGCCAGCGGCTCCAGTAGCCGGTTTGCCGTTTGCCGCTACTGAGCCAGTAGGGGATACCGTCAAGCATGCCGAGAATGGCGAGACCGGCGTCATGGGCGGCGGACACCGCGTCATCGTAGAAGAAGAACTGGCCTTCTTCGGGTTCGAGCTCGGCCCATTTGGCGATCATGGAGGTGTCGTGCAGACGTATCCAGCGCTGGCCGCAGCGGCGCGCGAGGGCGAAGAAGTAGGGCGAGAGGGGAATGTGAACGCCGAAGCGGGACGCGGCGGCCGGGAGTTCCCGCGGTTGGGGGAGCTGCGACCATAGCTGCTCGGCGGGATGGGCAAGCAAAGCGTCACCGCGCCGCAATTCCAGGCGGGCCTTGAAGACGCCATGGCCGGCAAAATGGGGCACCGGCAGGGCCTGGTTGATGGGAGCAAGGCGTTGCGTGTGAATGAGTTTGCCGTGGAAATCGGTCACCGTCAGCAGCAGTTCGTCACTGGCGGCGTTAGCACCGTAGCAGCCGATGGCGAAGGAGTGCTTTTCGCCGTCGAGGATGGTCTTGCCGGGGCTGTCCAAGGCGATGGCGACTTCGGCGTCGGCGGCGAATTGCGGCGGCTGGGGCGGGTCGAGCTCGGCGCGTAAATCGTCCATGGCTACGACGACTTCCTGTTCCTGAACGGGCACTTCCAGGATCAACCAGCCCAGTTCTATGAATTTGTTGAGCTTGAAAGGCATGAGGATGCGTTGCCAATCCTCACTGAGGACGATGGCGCGTTCGGCGGCGACGGGCAAGGCACGGCTGTTGCCGCGTAGGCGGAGGACGGCTTTGCCGCCGTTGCTGCCCTTGATCCACAGGCTGGCCTGGTAGCTGTAGCCCG
This sequence comes from Lentisphaerota bacterium, assembly GCA_012799755.1. Classification (GTDB taxonomy): domain Bacteria; phylum Verrucomicrobiota; class Lentisphaeria; order Oligosphaerales; family Oligosphaeraceae; genus Oligosphaera. The sequence goes on from JAAZKQ010000449.1 coordinate 1,955, forward strand.
GCGCCCAGCGGATCAGCTGGCTGCGGATTTGGCCAACATTGCCGGGCGGTACCCGCAGGCGCAGGTAGCGTTCGCCGGCGGGGGCGCTGCCGTCGCTGACAATTTCGGGGCGGATGTCCTGGAATGCCCAGGCCAGTTTTTCGCCATTTTGCACGGACCAGCCGTTGCCGATTCCCGCCTCGAAGGAGCCATTGGCGATGAGATTGCCGCCGGGCGGCGCTGGGATATTCTGGAGTTTGACTTCGGCGAGATGCACGTCATCCACCCAAAATTCCGTGGGCGCACTCGTGAGGACCATGAGTACCAGGGGGACGCCGGCCGGCAGTTCGGCGGTGAGGTCGTACTTGGTCCATTCGGGCTTGGGCATGACAACCATGTTGCCGTAGGCTTTGTAGGGCGCGGCCACCTGGCGCAGTTGCAGGCGCAGAGCGCCGACGCGTTCGCTGCGCAAGTAGACGCTGGCACGATAGGTGCCGGGTTCGTCAAGGGTCAGGGTCTGCGCGGCAAACTGGACATTGCCGCTGTTGACTTGCGTAACCGTGACCTTCAGGCAGGCGTTGCCGCTGTTGGGCATTTGGCGGTCACAGCCGTAGGTGGCGGCCACGGCGGCCCAGCTGGAATTGTCCCGCCAGTCAGCGGGCATCTGGCCCTGTATGCGGCCGCCGTCTTTGGCCACGATGTCAATGTCTTGCCACTCGCCCTCAAAGCCGCCATTGTTGAGCATGTTCTCGGCGGCGACAAGGGTCATTGCGGTCAGGGAGAGAATGGTCAGCAGAATTCGCATGGGTACCTCGGGGTTAAAGGGTGGGTGATGGGATGATTATGCCGGGCGGCTTTCGGCAAGGCGCTGCCGGCACGTCAAGGCACGATGGCGCCGTGGTCACGGAGGCTTTGGCGCAGCTCGTCCAGCGGGACGCGCCGCGAGGGTATTTTGCGGAGAGCGCCCATGGCCGCGGCGGCGCCGGCGGCCTGGCCCATGGCCATGCACGACGCTTCGACGCGCAGCGCCGAATGCGCCAGCTTGTCGCTGGCGAGAATGCGACCGGCGACCATGATGCGTTCGGCGTCCTTGGGGATCAGGCTGCCCAGGGGCAGTGTCGGCACCTTTTCCGGCGGGAGGAATTCCTGATGGGTGCCGGTGTCATTGTGGACGTCAATGAAGTAAAGGGTGTAGGCAATGGCGTCCGGGAAATGTCGCGCACTCATATAGTCGTCGTAGGTGACCGTGGTTTCGCCGACGATGCGCCAGGTGTCGCGCGCGGTGCAGTTGTCGGCCATGTAGCTGATCTTGGCATCTTCACAGCCGGGGATGGTTTTGAGGAAGCGCAGCATGCGCAGCAGACCCTGGTGCCCGTCAATATTGGCCTGGGTGAGAAGTGGCGAGGTCGTGCTGTCGGCGCCGAAGATGTGCTGGAGATTGCCGCCGCCGCTCTTGATGTAGTCAATAAAGGGCCGGTCAACGTAGCAGAAATCACCGTGCTTGAGGGTGCCGTCGGCCATGGCCTGCTCGTATGCCTTCTGCACGGCGTCGGCGTCCAGCGTATTGGCGTCAATGCCGCCGATGCGGAATTCGAGGGTTCCGGGCTGGCGAATCTCGTCGCGGGTGCGTGGCAGGCCGAGCATGGCGACGATATTGGCGTCGCCGGTGCAGTCAACAATCTCGCGGGTCAGGAAGCGGTGATGGCAGTTCTTGCCGACGGTCTCCACATGCCAGAATTCGTCGTCGTGCCTGGCGACTTTGAAGAACACTTCGTGGTAGTGGAGCTGCACGCCGGCCTGGAGGCAGGCTTCTTCGCAAAGAAGTGCCCACAACGGCGCGTTGACGCTAATGTGGTAGCTGGGCCGCCGTGGATTGCGCACGGTGAAGTCCGGTATGCGGGCACCGCCGAGTTCCTGGCATTTCATGGCCATTTCCCAACCGATGCCGGCGATGATCTGCCGCAGCGGACTCCAAAAATAGGCCGGCGCCGACACGCCGCCGGAGGTCATGCTGCCGCCAAGCTGGCCGGTCATTTCAATGAGGATGGTCTTGGCGCCGAGACGACCGGACTGTATCGCGGCAATGGCGCCGGCGGTGCCGCCGCCGGCAATGCAGACATCGTAAATTTCCATGAGCTGGGCTCCGTTGTTGGCTGATGGCTGGTGTGAGCATGAACACGAAAGGGAAAAAGCAGAGATAATGTACTCGCAAAATCAATAGAGGGGTTGCTAACTCGTGAAAAGGACGTGCGAGGGCTGCGAGCGGTCACCCATTGATAATTGGTCGGTCCCAAGGGACTGTTTGGCCGACGCCGGGGGCTCCCGGAGGCCCGCCGCGCCTTCTCGTAATACACCAGCAATCTGCGAAAATCTGCCCCAATCGGCGAAAAAAACCGGCGGCGTGGCTTGACGCTCAGCGGCAAGGCATGCCGCCCTAATCTGCGTTAATCTGCGACATCTGCGGATAAAAAAGGCTTCGCGCCTTCTCGTGATACACCAGCAATCTGCGAAAATCTGCCCCAATCGGCGAAAAAAACCGGCGGCGTGGCTTGACGCGCAGCGGCAAGGCATGCCGCCCTAATCTGCGTTAATCTGCGACATCTGCGGATAAAAAAGCATAAAAAAGGCTTCGCACCTTCGCGTGATACCGATGTAGTTCATTGGCAGCGGCGCTGGGGCGAGGACTCACGACTCATAAGGCATAATCCCATGGATTGGACAGCCGGGCCGCCCGTGACCGAGGGGAATGACATAGTGGCGCCAGGGAACTGCTTGGCCGCCCCCGGGGCTCCTGGAGGTCCGCCGCAGGCCGGCAAGCGCTCACGCCTTGATAAGCGTGCTCCAATGCGCGACACACGCTCGTTGAAAAGCAAGCTCTAGCAAGCGGCCTTGATGTTTAGGCCACGGCGCTCAGCGGCGACCTGGCCCTCTCGGTCCTTGTGGTCCTTGCGGCCTTCTCGGTTTCTTTGGGCCTCTTTCCCGCTTGCTGTCCCCTTTTTCCTCAAACTGGATTTCGTCCTTTCGCCCGCCTGCGAGGCCTTCAGACTCGTCGTCGTCAAAGAACAGATGGTAGTCAATCAGATCAATCTGCCTTTTCAGATTGGCATGAGGGCCCGTGTACTTTGCCTGTTCCTGGTAGAACTTCGTGGCACGATCATCTTGGTTTCGTGCTTCCGCGTCTTCCGCCTTTTTATTCAGGTCATCCAGACGGGCTTGAAGTTTCTCGTAGTCCTTGTCAAGGGGCTTGCGGAGCTTTTCCGCGATCTTGTAAAAGTCCCGCTTGGCTCTATCGAGTTTCCGATCAACGCGTTCGAGCTTGCTCTGGGCTTTGCGGGCTTCCTTGGGGTCATTGGCGGCCTCCAAGGCATCGCGCTCACGGTACAGGGCGATGATTTCATCGTAGGCATCAAAGAACTCCTTGTACTTGGCATTCTTCCGAGCGGCCGTCAACTCATTGTCATTTGGTTTGTTGGGACGTTTCTCGGGCCGGATGTCCGCTCCGCGATCTTCGGTCTGGTTGCGCTCGTTCAAGGGCTGGCAAACGCAGAGGAGCGGCGCGACAAGGGCGACAGTCAAGCTGAGTTTCAGCAGAAAATTCTGGATGGAAGCTTTCATGACACGAGTCCTTTCTGTGCTGGAGCTGATACAGTCTCAATCAAATGGGAAAAACAACGCTCTAGACCAAAAAATAGCACGCCTTTGTTTGATTTGTAGCGAAGCATCCGTATAGTAAAGCTGCTTTTCAGAAAGAGGGGCATTAGCTCAGTTGGCTAGAGCGTCTGCGTGGCACGCAGAAGGTCATCGGTTCGAGCCCGATATGCTCCACCACCCCACTTTTCCAGCCCGTCGAGTCCATGGATTCGACGGGTTTTCTGTTTTCGGCGCAAGTGGCGATGGGACAGCAGGTTGTGGGGACACTTTCCTGTCTGTTCGCCACGCCGGGAGACGACTTTTTGACCGCGTTTACCGCCGCCAGGCCGGAAATCTCCGCCCCTGTCTCTGTGCCTGAAGGCCGGAGTCCTCGGGTTTATGCGGTTTTTATGCCTGGAGATTTTTCCGCGTATAAAAGTGTCTCTGTCGATGATGCGTGTGCCTGTCGTCGGTCTCTATTTGGCCGTTTTGAGGCTGACCCCAAGGTCACGAAAGTTGTTTGCCGTGGAGACAACCCCTCGCTTTTTGCTCCAACTGATGCCCTTTTTGCCGGCAATATAAAAAAGGTAAGCGAGCACTCTTTGATATTCGCCGTCCCGGCAAGCTGCTCTTGGCTCGTCTTCTCCCCGTCGTGCCAGGCATCCAACCCGCAACATCAGCAAGCTGTCAGCCAATGGACAACTTGGCGCCGTAGGCGCTTAGCCATGCTTAACCCCAGCCTGCAGGCTGGGGTGGCTGTCGTCCCACAAGACCAGAGTCCCGGAAGGGGGCGACACTCTTTCTTTGTTTTTGAGCCGCATGGTTGGCACTGATTCAGGTGTCGCCTTTCCAAGGCTTTGATTTCGGGGGAGGCCTTTGCCCCAGGTTCCGCTTTGCTTCACCTGGGGTTACTCATGGTGCCAGCTCTCCGAGCTTGCTTTTCAACGAGTGCTGGTATCGCGTACTAGGGCGCGATTATCAATGCGCGACCACTTACGTTCCATTGACGTAACGGGTAGATGTGATCTTGAAGGACTTGATTCCCTGAGTATGGTAGATGTCGCTGGCCTGCATCCTGAAGGCCTCCTTGTTACCTGTTTGGGGTGAAACAAATAACATAGGGCTGATGCGGACCGGCTTCGAGCTTGTCGCCGGTAACATCATGGTTGTGGTTGCCGCGGTGAGAGAAAATGTTTCATTTACTTTCACCATGCGAGCCATGACCGGCTTGCACTAGGGGGAAAGCCCTTGCCGCAGGAACTTCCCACAGTAGACGAGGCAACGTTGTCCCTCTGCCAATACCTATTTTGTACATGCGATAAACGCAACTTCTATTCTTTTCATAAAACCGGGAAGAACCGTTTTTGTCCTTGACTTGATAGTTACTTCAGAAACCGCAGAAAAGTGTTTTTTCACTAGTACGACGTTCATGAAAAGGGGAAAACACATGAGTTCTGAGCACCAAGCGTATTGCCATCAAGTCTATAGAAATCTCAGGTTCTTTCTAGGTTGCGTTGCCTTATTAATGATCATTGTTCAGAGTTTGGCTCGGGGTGAAGATAGGATTTTGTTCAGCGGCTCTTCGTCAGGCTCACTGATTGCCCAAGGGACGCTACCGGCCGTAGAACCGGGTAGGTCTTTTGCGGGTTTGGACAAGGCTTTTCAACCTGGCACTGGCTCCACAACCACCCGTTCAGGGGATTCTTTCAGATATAATCTCACTGCCGGCTGGAACCTGATCAGCATCAATCTCAATCTTGACGCGAGGTCCAAGGCGTTGCTGCTGAGTAAAGGCGCCATGACGCTGGAAGCAAGCCGCAAGGCTTATGTTTTTAGTGGCGATTTAGCCGCATCCCAAGCATGTTGGATTTATTGCCATGAAGCTGAAGAAATCTCCCTTTCCGGCACTCCTTTGGAAGAGTTTGACTTTGCTGCCAGACTGAAATATGGTTGGAATTTCGTCGGACCGCTATACGACTGCAACTTGCCAAGCCTCGGCACCATCGCCTGGTGCTGGAATGGTCAGTGCTTTTATCAGGCAAACGTTCTGCGTGCCGGGCTTGGTTATTACTTGCATTGGTCAGGCGAGTATATTGTGCCGCCTAAGGATACCTATCTCATTATTGACTTATCCGCCGGACCGGAGGCAACCAGCTACCCGGTAAGTTACCGTTCCACTCCACCGGCGTATGGCTGGACAGACGAATACAAGACCACAAAACTGGTGCTGCGAAAAATCCCCGCCGGCGCCTTTATGATGGGATCGCCGGAGAATGAGCTTGGACGCTATGGCGCCGAAACCCGGCATCGTGTGACCTTGACCAAAAACTTTTATATAGGTGTGTTCGAGGTCACCCAAAAGCAATGGGAGCGGGTGATGGGCAACTGGCCGAGCCATTTCAAAAACGAATCCTACCGCGATACACGCCCGGTGGAAATGGTTGGCTACAGCAACATCCGGGGAAGCACTGCCGGTTCGTGCTGGCCGGCTAATAATCTTGTTGATGCCGATTCTTTCATGGGGCGATTGCGCGCCAAAACCCGCCTGACCTTCGACCTGCCGACTGAAGCGCAATGGGAATATGCCTGTCGGGCCAGTGCTGCGACCGCCTTGAACTCGGGAAAGGATTTGACCGATGAAAAGGAATGTCCGAATCTGGCTGAGCTCGGGCGATACAAGGGCAATGGAGGAACAAATAGCACAGCGGATGATACATCATACGGCACTAACACGGTCGGCTGCTATACGCCGAATCAGTGGGGGCTTTATGACATGCACGGCAACGTATGGGAATGGTGTTTGGATTGGTCTCAGGACGACTTGGGTAGTTCAGCGCAGACCGATCCGCGAGGCGCTGCTGATGGGTCTTTTCGCGTCTGCCGGGGCGGCAGCTGGAGCGGCATCGCGAGCTACTGCCGTTCGGCGGCCCGCGGCTGGATATCGCCGTCGTTTACGCTCAATATTCGGGGCTTTCGCCTCGTGAGTACGATTCCATAGTCTTTGCCGTCCTTTTCGCCGTCTTGCGCGGCCGCCCTTATCTTGGTCGGTTTCCTGGGCTTTTCTGGGATAGGGTTGTGTCTACGGACGATAACTCTCCGGTGTTTTGGGCCTTCAGCTTTTGGGATTTTCAGGCAGGGAATGTTTTTCGCCAGGTTGGGTGGCAGGTGGCGCACAAGGGCCGTGGTCAGGTGCTGAATTTATTGCGGCACTGAAATGAAAACAGAGACGGTATTCTGGTTCGCGCTGTTCTGTTCCACCACCCAGTTTTACCGGCCCGTCGAGTCCATGGATTCGACGGGTTTTCTGTTTTCGGCGCAAGTGTTGATAGGACAGTGGGTTGCGTGGGTTTTTTCTGCCGGTTTGCCACTCCGGGAGACGACGTTTTGACCGCGTTTACCGCCGCCAGGCCGGAAATCTCCGCTCTTGTCTCTGCGCCCGAAGGCCGAAGTGCTCGGGTTTATGAGGTTTTTATGCTTGGCCAAAGCGACAGCGCATTCCCGGTCGTAGTCCTGTGGATTACCCTGAACATATCCGGTCTC
>JAAZKQ010000450.1 GCA_012799755.1 Lentisphaerota bacterium
CAAGCAGCCTACGCTCAAAAAAATCTGCGATAATCTGCGACATCTGCGGATAAAAAATGTCTCTTATCAATCGCTGATCGCTTACATAAGGCCTATGCTTTCGCCTTGCCTTATCTGGTTTTTTGGGCAGCGGCAGTTTATGTTAGGGTTTTCTGCTTCACAACGTCGAGGGTGAGCATGAGTTTGACAGTTATCATCATGTTTGTGCTGACGGGCCTGGTGTTGATCGGCTTTGAGCTCATTCTGCCCGGGGGGGTTCTTGGCATTATGGGTTCCCTGTCGTTGCTGGCTGGCTTAGTCGGCATTTTTGTTGAGTACGGGGCGCTGGCAGGTCTTGGTGGTGGTTTATTGTCCATCCTGCTGTTGTGGCTGGGCGCCGGCGCCTGGTTCAAGTATTTTCCACGTACGGGCAGCGGCAAGCGTTTCCTGGCCTTGACCGATACCAGCGACTGGACCAGTTACGACCAGGAGCTTGCGGCGCTGTTGGACAAGACGGGCCATTGTCACACACAGCTGCGACCTTGCGGGACGGTGATCATTGACGGCAAGCGTTATGACGTGGTCACGCGTGGCGAGCTCATTGCCGCTGGGAGTGCCGTCAAAGTGGTGGAAGTCACGGGTAGTCGTATTGTAGTTGAGGAAATAGACAAAACAACGGCGCCGCCGGTCTGAGCCCGGTGAGGCGCGAAATCGTGTCGAGTTTGCATAAAAGGCAAGGAGCGCAACATGTCGTTACAGGTCATTCTGGGCATTTTTCTCGTCGGTCTGCTGCTGATTTTCGGCTATATCTTCATCTTCTTCTTCGGGGTATGGATACAGGCTTGGGCGTCGGGCGCGCACATCAGTCTTATCAAGTTGGTGGGGATGTCTTTGCGCAAAGTCAATGCGGCGTTGATTGTGCGTGCTTATATCCAGTTGCGGCGCGCGGGTTTGGACACGATCAGCACGGACGACTTGGAAGGCCACGCGATGGCCGGCGGCGACGTGCAAAATGTGGTCAATGCGCTGATTGCCGCCGACAAGGCGGGCATTCCCCTTAATTTCAAACGGGCGACGGCGATTGACCTGGCTGGTCGCGATGTCTTTGACGCCGTGCGCATGAGCGTGAATCCGCGCGTCATTGACTGTCCCGAGCCCAGCAAGGGGCGGGCGACGGTGGACGCCGTGGCCAAAGACGGCATCCAAGTCAAGGCCAAGGCGCGCGTGACCGTTCGGGCGAACTTGGAGCGACTGGTCGGTGGCGCCACTGAGGAAACGATCATCGCCCGCGTGGGCGAGGGCATTGTCACGACCATCGGCTCGTCGCCGTCCTACACCACCGTGCTCGAAAATCCCGACAATATCTCGCAGCGTGTGTTGGAAAAGGGCCTTGACAGCGGCACGGCCTTTGAAATTCTGTCCATTGATATTGCCGACGTTGATGTTGGCGACAACATTGGCTCGCGCTTGCAGGCTGATCAGGCCGAGGCCGACACCCGGGTGGCGCAGGCACGGGCTGAAGTGCGTCGAGCGGCCGCCGTTGCCGCTGAGCAGGAAATGCGCGCGAAGGTGCAGGAAATGCAGGCGAAGGTGGTTGCCGCCCAGGCCGAAGTGCCTTTGGCCATGGCAGCGGCGCTGCGCGAAGGCAAACTCGGCGTTCTGGACTACTATCGCTTGGAAAATATCAAGGCCGACACCGAGATGCGCAATAACATCACGGGCGAAGGCAAGGACGGCGACAAGGGTTGATAGTGTTGCTGAGAAGGCCGACGTGGTCTCTGATTGATTCCGTGTCGGCAGGGAGTGTCCTATGGAAGAACTGATCTATTTCCTCCTGATGGTGGGAGTTATCCTTTCGGCCCGCAGCAGGATGAAGAAAGAGCAAGAACAGCGGCCTACCCGCCACGATGATGAAGCGCCGCCGGATCTGCCGCCGCTGGTCATCCGCCGGGCGCCGCAGCGGCCGACCTTGCCGCCGCGAGCAGGGCAACAGAGCCTCCCGCAGCTCTTTGACGAGTTGCTGGGTGTGGAGCGTGATGAGGACGATGAGCAGGAGCTGCCCATGAGCAGTCCAGACGCCGCGCCGGCTTCGTCCGAATCACTGCCAGTGCCTCTGCCTTTGCCTCCGCCCTTGCCGGTTTCGCCGGCGCCGACGCAGCCGATGATTCGGGTGTCCGGCGCGGCGGCGGTGCCGCCGGAGCGTCGCCGCTATGTGGAGGATACGGGCGACAAGGCTTCGCCGCCAGTTGCGGCTGCTTCGATGCCGGCGTCTTTGACGCCGGCGGAATTGCTGGGCCAGAATCTGGCGACGGCTTTTCCAGAGACGACGCAGCAGGTGCATACGTTGCGACCGGGGGGACGCGCCGCGCCGATACCAGTTCGCGTGGGTGGCCGCTCGGGGCTGCGGCGGGCGGTGATCATGGCCGAGATATTGCAACGGCCGCGGGCATACGACTTGTAAGGGTGCGATGCGAGCGACGCGTTCGGGCTGGTTGACCATACCGGCCCGTTTTTTTGGCAATGTGTGAAATCTTGTGATAGGGAGAGAGATTTGACACAGTGCATGTATTGGTCAGGCATCAGGTAGTGCCCCCACGGGGCACCATCTTTTGGGGTGTGCCTATCCCCAGGCTGAAGCCTGGGGTTAAGCATGGTTAAGCGCCTACGGCGCCAATACAGGCATAAATGATTTTTAAGTAGCCCATTGTAGAAAATCGGCAATATGCAATATGTGGTGACAGCAGACGATATTTGCCAGTGCACAGCGGAATCATAGCCATTCCATGAGAGCAATTCCAACTACGGTAGCCTGATGGCTTACAGGTGTTCATTACAGAACTTCGCAGATTAACTTTTTTGCTGACAGCAGAGAGAGAAGGGTGATATGAGCAAGACAGCCTACGAGAGTCCGTTTTCCGCACGCTATGCCGGCGAGGAGATGCAGTACCTTTTTTCGGCCGAGAAGAAATTTCGCAGTTGGCGGCAATTGTGGATTGTGCTGGCCGAAGCCGAGCATGAATTGGGCTTGCCGGTAAGTCTTGAGCAGATCGCTGAACTCAAGGCGCATCGTGATGACATCAACTACGATGTGGCGGCGGAGCGCGAGCGGGTTGTGCGCCATGATGTGATGGCGCATGTTTATGCCTACGGCGAGCAGTGTCCGCTGGCACGGCCGATCATCCACCTTGGGGCGACATCCTGCTATGTGGGCGACAATACGGACCTGCTGATCATGCGGGATGCCTGCAAGCTGCTGCGCGGCAAGTTGCTGGTGGTTATTCAACGCTTGGCGGCTTTTGCGGACGAATACAAGGCCCTGCCCACCCTCGGCTTCACCCACTTCCAGCCGGCGCAGCCGACCACCGTCGGCAAACGTGCTTGTCTGTGGTTGCAGGATTTGCTCTTTGATCTGGCCGACTTGGACTATTTTCTTGGCGGGTTGCGCCTGCTGGGCTCAAAGGGTACCACCGGCACCCAGGCGAGCTTCCTGGAGCTTTTCGATGGCGATCATGACAAATGCCGGCGCTTGGATGAGCTGATCGCCCAGAAGCTGGACTTCCCGGGTTGCTACGCCGTGTCAGGCCAGACTTATTCACGGAAGGTTGACAGCAGCGCCTTGAATGTGCTCAGCGGCATTGCCCAGAGCGCCTGCAAGTTTTCCAATGATATGCGTTTACTTCAGCACCTGAAGGAAATGGAAGAGCCTTTTGAGAAAAGCCAGATCGGCTCGTCGGCGATGGCCTACAAGCGCAATCCCATGCGCAGCGAGCGTATCGCGGCGCTGGCGCGCTACGTTTTGGCTGATGCGTTGAACCCGGCCTTCACGGCGGCGACGCAGTGGCTGGAGCGGACGCTGGACGATTCGGCGAATCGCCGCATCAGTATCGCCGAGGCCTTCCTGGCTGTTGATGGCATTCTCGACATCTACGCCAATATCGCCGGCGGGCTGGTGGTGTATCCAAAGGTGATTGAAAAACGCCTGCGGCAGGAACTGCCCTTTATGGCGTCGGAAAATATCATGATGGCTGCGGTCAAGGCGGGCGGTGATAGGCAGGAATTGCACGAGCGTATTCGCGAGCACTCGCAGGCGGCGGCCCGGCAAGTGAAAATCGCCGGTGGCGACAATGATCTGCTGGCGCGGCTCAAGGCCGATCCGGCCTTTGCGGCCATTAAGGACAGCTTGGACGATACGCTTGATCCGGCGCGCTATGTCGGTCGCGCCCCACAGCAGGTCGAGGAATTCCTCGCGGCGGAAGTCCAGCCCGTTCTTGCCACTGTCGGCGACGACGGCGCGGCTGCGGTCAAGACCGCCGAATTGAAAGTGTGACGGCAAAGCCATAGTCAGCGCTCAGCGCAAGGCGCAGCCAGCATTGCGAGGGTGGACGGGGTGGACAGGTGCTTCGTCAGCCGAGGGCATTGTGATGCTGCGGGCTGAAAGTCCATACTGTCCATCGAGTCCATAGTAACCGATCACCCATTGATACTCGCTGTCTCTGCGGTCGTTTTGACTGCCCTACCACAGAAATGTCTTCTCCCAGGCATTTGAGCGCTGA
>JAAZKQ010000451.1 GCA_012799755.1 Lentisphaerota bacterium
CCGCATCCGCCGCAAGCCTCTGATACTCACTGCCCACGAGCTGTGGATCGGCAAATGGCAACGCGTCTCCGATGCCGGAGCCTTCTCAAACTGGCTCAATGACAAAATTGAACGAGCACTCTACCTTTGCAATTACGACCACATTGTCGCCGTTTCCAACGCGACCGCCCGTGATCTGCGCCAACACGGCATCCCCGCCAAACGAATTCACACTATCTACAACGGCATTGATGACGCTTTCTGGAATCCGGCCCGACATCGCCGCGATCCGGCGCTGCGCGCCAAGCTCGGGCTGGACAAACAGTTCGTCTTCTTTTTCTCCGGTCGTCCCGGCCGCTCCAAGGGCCTGCCCATACTGCTCAGAGCGCTGGCGAAACTGCGTGAGGAAGGTCAGCCCGCCCGCCTGCTGGCCATCGTCAGCAACTCCCCCGCCTGCCGCGAGGGCTATCGCGACATGCTCAGCCTGCGTGATGAGCTCCGACTCCAGGACGCCATGGTCCTGCTGCCGCCACAACCCTACGCGGAGCTGCCGGGCTATGTCATGCTCGCCGACACCGTCGTCGTCCCGTCGCTCTCGGAAGGCTTCGGCTTTGCCGCCGCCGAGGCCTGCGCCCTGCAACGCCCCGTCATCGTCACCGACAATGCCTCCTTGCCTGAAGTCGCCAGCGGCCAAGTCATCACCGTTCCCCCAAACGACGCCGAGGCGCTGGCCGCTGCCATGCGCCGGGCCATGGCCGGACAATTCCAGCAGATTCCCCCACGCCACTTTCCGCGTCAGGCCATGATTGACAATCACATCGCGCTATACCAGTCCATCCTTGCGCAAAACTCGGGCGAAGGTGTCCCCCCCGCCCCCGTCGCCGACCACAACGATGACACTCACGCCGGAGGGCCACAGCCATGACCCTCACCCGGCGGCAGGTCGCCAGCACTATCATCCTGGCCTACATCAGCTTGCTGTTCCTGAACATCCCCCTGCGCGGGCCATTCTTCGCCGCCGACCTCCTGGCACCCGCCATCGCCATCATGCTCCTGGAGCGCCGCGTCTTTACGGCGCTACGGCGACCGCCCTACCCGGCCTTGCTGGCCTTCCTGGCCATCGCCGCCGTCACCACCCTCTGCCACGCCATCGGCACCGGTGGCGACAATGGCTACAACCTCGCCGTCTTTCTCTACCTCGCGGGCCTCTTCGTCTTCGTGCGCGAAAATCCGCCGCCCGGGAAGCTCTTGGCATATTATAGCGCCGCCCTCTGCGCACTGATCCTGCTGGCATGGCTGGCTGAACTCACGGCCTTCATAATCTGCGACCGCGGCACCCTGGGCTTCTCCTACATCAGCACCCAGATGGACAACACCGCCATGAGCTTTCTCTCCCGGCGCTTCGCCTTCACCTTCCAGAACCCCAACACCCTCGGCTCCTTCTATGTGCTGCCGGTCGCCATGCTGCTCTACGGCCTGGCGCCCCGGGCGCGACATTTCACCCAAAAGCAATGGCTGCTCTGCCTGCTCGGCCTGGCTCTCTGCCTCCTGCCCCTTATTCACAGCTTCAGCAAACACGCCATCCTCACCGGCGCCGTCATGCTGGCCTTTCTGACGGATGCCTGCCGCCCGCGCCGGCCACGACTCAGCCGCTGGTCCTGGTTGCTCATCATTGCCGTCGGCCTCGTCTGCACCGCCACCGTGCTCTGGGTGGTCTTTCCCCTCAAGTCGCAGTGGCCCTTTATCAATACCACCAGTGGCATGTACATGATCCACCAGTCCATTTACGCCAAAATGACCACGAGCACGGCAAAGGGCTTCCTTCTCGGCCACAGTCCGGGCGAAATCGCCCGACTGTACCCGCAGTTCGCTGATCGTGACGCCATCCGCAACACCCTCGAACACTACAACGCTGCCGACGTTCTTGACAGCTTCGCGTCCTTCATGGACCCCCACCAGGAATACCTCAATATCCTCAGTCTCTTTGGCATAGGCGCCCTCGTCGCCATGCTGGCCTTCTGGATCGGCTGCGGCATCAAGGCATCCACCATGGCCCGCTATTTCCTCATCGCCCTGGCCTTCTGCTGCCTCTGGGACGATCTCCTCAGCAAACGCTGGCTCTGGCTCACAGCGGCCATCCTGCTGCAAAGCAACCGCGATGCGCAAAATGAAACGCCCCCGGCAGCCACGAAGCTGCCGGAGGCGTGAGGGGAACAGACGCGCCGCTCTGGCGACAATCTTATTCCGGGTCCGGGAGACGCCATGCCGGCTTCCGCCGGAAGGGCTCCTTGAAGCGGTTCGTGATCCGTCCGGTCTGTTCCAGGTGCATCATGCAGGCGCGAATACAGCCCGAAGCCCCTTCCAGCGCCCGCGCATACCAGTATTGCGACGGCAACTTGTACTGCTGCGCACGCCCCACCTCATCCGCAAAGCCCTTCCGGTCTTCCTCAGTTATCGCAAAGGGATTGTGCTGCGGCGAAGCCCCACAGAAATAACGGCTGCATCTCGTGTAGTCAATGTTGGCCCATTCAATGACATGGCCATCAATTTCCACCCGTATGCAGTCCTTGTTGTCCATTGGTATGGCGTGGGCTGTGCAGGCCCGCACACACTGCTTGCAGCGGTCGCAGATCGTCCCGGGCTTGACCACCGGGTCGTACTCGAACTCGGCGTCCGTGAACAACAAGGCGATGCGTTGCCGTGGACCGAATTCCTTGGAAAGGAACATCTTGCTCCAACCTATCTCGCCCAGCCCCGCGATGACCGCGCCCAAACGCATGTGTTGCGCGACATTCGGATAGGGATAGTCCTCCCGTACTGGCCGGCTGTAATTGGGGTTCGGTTGGTTTTCGGTGCCTGGCTGCTGTCCGCTCAGGTTGCAATTCGTCCAGCCCAGGTGATTGGGAATGGGCATCGCATCGTAGCCCTGGTCTTCAATCCAGCGGCAGATTTCGCGCAGGGCCAGCGGCTGGCGAATAGCGTTGATGCTCGCATAGCCCACGCCTGAGTAGTTCGTGAAGAAGGTTCCCTCTTCAATCCCGCGGAAGACGCCGCGGAAATGCCGGAAGCCCAAGGCGATCACCGACTTGCAGCCCGGCAGGGAGTAGCGGATGTCCATCTGTTTGGGACAGCCTTCGTAACGGCTGGTCGGTCCAACCGCCACAATGTCCGCGCCCGCTTCCAGGGCGCATTGCTTGAGCAGTTTTGCACTTAACATCAGCAGTCTCCAAAGGCTTTGTTGAAGGTATTCTTAAGAACGCCGCGTTCTTCCAAATGCGCCATGCAGGCCTGGTGACAGCCTTCCATGCCGCCCAGGGCACGGCCACTCCACACGATCGGGTGTAATTTGTAGTTCCGCGCCGCCGTGTAGGGCTGCTGATTGAAACCAACCTTGTCTTTCTCCGTCACCATGAAGGGATTGCGCGAATCCTCGCCGCCGCCATGATAAGCCACGCTGCACTTCGCAAAATCCAGCTTGTTCCAGCTCAACTCGCGCCCGGCGATCTTCACCGTCACCTTCTCCGTCGCCGAAATGGCGCGGCCCGGGCACTTGGCTATGCAGAGACCGCAGTGGTCGCAGAGGCCGCCTTCATAAAGCGGATCGGGATCAAGTTCCGCATCCGTGAGCACCACCGCGAACATCTGCCGGGGGCCAAACTCCGGCGTCAGAAAGATGCCGCTGTCGCCAATCTCTCCCAAGCCCGCGCAATAGGCCGCCAAGCGCATCTGGAAATAGATGTCCGGCGCCGGCCGACCATCTGCCACCGACCGACTGAATTCAGAACTGTCCTTGCCGTAAAAAGAAGGATTGACGTCAATGAAATCCTGCCCCATCTCATCGGGATTGATGCCATCCAGATTGCTCCAAGGAAAGTTGTCCGGTATCGGCGACGCCTCATAGCCGGCATCTTCAAAGATGGTGCAAAAACGCCAGAGAGTCACCGGCTGGAACACCCACTTGTTGCCGGCGTAACCCATCATGCTGAAAGCCGCATACTGCGTACCGGCCTTCATGCCGCGATACAAGCCCCGAAACAGCCGGAAACCCAATACCACCACCGACTTGGCCTCCGGAAAGGCCGACAGCGGATTGTAGCGGGCAGGCAACTCGGCGAAGCGATCCGCCGAGGCAATGCCCACAATGTCCGCGCCCGAACGCAGGGCATGACTCTTCACCATCGTACTCGTCAGCATCGTAGGTCCTTTCTGTTGCTCGGGGCTGGCTCGCCCCAACACTCACCGCCGCCGCAACCGGCGGCACAAAAAATACCCGAAATAAGCCCGGAAAGCATGAATACACCCATATAATAAGCGATGATTCAATTTCAGCTTCGCTCTTTGCCACTTTTTTGGCAATCGGCCAGCCATTGTTCATTGTTGTTCCCGCAAGCTGCTATGGACAATATGGAC
>JAAZKQ010000452.1 GCA_012799755.1 Lentisphaerota bacterium
CAGGGGCCGAACTTTTCGCCGTTGTTTGTGTGGTAATCGTATCTACTTTACGGCTAAAGAAAGGCTGATAAAAACGCTTGCCGCAGGCAAAAATCACCTCCCTTTTCGGATGATCTTCAGGCAAGCGCTAACTACTGTCACCCTCCCTGTTAGCCAGTCGCAGCTACTTGCTTGCAGGGCGAACTGGCCGGTTGCTCAGAACGGCATGTCATCAACCGGTGCCTTCTCGTCGTCGTTTTCAGCGCTATGGTCAGTCGCCGGTGCTTGCGGCGTGGGCGCTGCGGCATTGGTTGCCGGCGGAGTGAAGGCTCTGGGTTCCGGGCCAGGGGCGGCGGCAGGTGAAGCGGGGGCGTCTTCGGGAGCATCGTTGTCCTGCGGGAACGCCGCCGCCGGCTGCTGATTCATGGGCGCTTGCCACCCTCCTGCGGGCTGCTGCTGGTAGCCACCGCGTGGTTGCTGCTGGTAAGCGCCGCGTGGCGCTTGCTGATAGTTGCCCGGGGGCGCTTGTTGATAGCCGCCGCGTGCCTGTTGGTAGCCGCCCCGTGGCGCTTGCTGATAGCCGCCCGGAGGCTGTTGCTGATAGCCACCGCGAGGCTGCTGCTGATAGCCGCCGCGTGGCTGTTGGTAAGCATCGGCTTGCCCGTAGCCATCTTGGGGTTGGAAGCCGTCGTCATCATAGGCGCCGTCGGGACCTTGGCTGGAATCCCGACGGTCAAGGAACTGAATGTTTTCCACTTGCACTTTCAGGCGACTGCGATTTTGGCCGGTGGCTCTATCCTGCCATTGATCCAGGCGGAGCCTGCCCTCAACGAAGACGAGGGAACCTTTACGCAGGAAGCGGCCGCAATTTTCGGCAGTGCGGCCAAAGGCGTCAAGATCAACGAAGCATACTTCTTCGCGATCTTCACCTTGCGCGGAGCGCCAACGGCGATTGACTGCCAGACCCAATTCGCAAATTTGCAGGCCGCTTTCGGTGGCGCGCATGATTGGATCGCGGGTAAGATTGCCCATCAAGAGGACTCGATTCAAGTTTGCCATGGTCTGTTTCCCTTCATGCTGAATGCTGACGTGCCGCTGGTGAACTGATTGTTGTTCGTGGTGGTAACATACCCTTTACATATTGCTTTTGCTCACGATGCAGCTCCTTCTTTTTCTTTGGTTTGTAAGCGGCCACCTATTGGTAAAGTGGACAGGGTGGACATTGTGGACAGCAGGCAGGTGTTGTCGTCCATACTGTCCATACTGTCCATATTGTCCATCGTTTTGCGGGTTGCAGGCTGTTAAATGATATAATATGAAAATAAAAATGCAAATAAATTGCAAGATATATTTGCATTAAATGAAAGATGGTGCAATTTAAGCGTTGTGAATGGCGGTTTTATTCTATGAGGCGCCGATTCGCCGTCGTTCACCTGATGCAATAAAAACGAATCGGCGCTGAAAGAAGGAGGTTTGTGGGATGAAGACGTTGAAACAACTCGGTTATGCGGGCCTGGCGGCGTTGCTGATGTCGGTGTCGCTGCCGGCGTGGGCGCAGGGTGCCGACGCTGCTGCCACAGAAGGCGGCGGCGCGGCAGTGGTGACCAAGGCGGAGAAGAATCCCGTCGCCAAGTTGCGTGGGAAGCTGCTCTACAAGAAGAATCAGATTCGGAAGCTGGAGCGTTCCGCCACTGCCGGCAATGACGCGCTTCGCGTGCGTGTGGATGAGCTGGAGAAGGAACGCCGGGGACAGTACGTCGCCGTTGAGCCGAAGCTGGCCGAACTGTATTCTGAGCAGGACGCA
>JAAZKQ010000453.1 GCA_012799755.1 Lentisphaerota bacterium
AAGGTCTTAACCCGCTGCGCCCGCCGACCAGGCGTAGCGGGTTTAGACCTTCCTTACGCCATTGACGAAGACGGCCTGCACCGCAAAATCGTCGTCAAGCACGGTTATATCGGCGGTATAGCCCTTTTCCAAGCGTCCCAAGCCCTTGACGCCCAGCGATTCGGCCTGGTTAAGTGAAGTCGTCCGAATCAGCTTGCTAAGGGGCATACCGGTGACCTCGACGATATTCTTAAGCGCGATGTTGAAGCGCAGGGTACTGCCGGCCAGCGCGCCATTGAATTCCAGCCTGGCCGCACCGTCCTTGACCACCACTGCCAAGCCGCCGAGGTGGTAATTGCCGTCTTCAAGTCCCGTAGCTTCCATCGCGTCAGTCATCAGCAGGATTTTCTCAATGGGCTTGACTTTGAAAGCCAGGCGAATCATTTCGGGACAGAGATGAATCTTATCGCAGATCATTTCGATAGCCACGTCGTCGTCGTAGAGACCGGCGCCAACCATGCCGATTTCACGGTGATGCAGCCTGGTCATCTGATTGCAGAAATGGGTCAGGCGTTTGAGACCGCGTTGCCGGCCGGCCTGGAATTGGGCGTAGTTGGCGTTGGTGTGACCGCAACTCGGGCAGATGCCGGCAGCCACGAGCTGCTCGGTCAACTCCAGACTGCCGGCCATTTCCACCGCATAAGTAACCATTGACACCGGCGTAATCTCGCGCAGCCGCAGCACTTCCTTCATGTCAGGCTTGCGGACATAAGCGGGATTCTGCGCGCCAATGCACTCGGGATTGATGAACGGCCCTTCCAAGTGCGTGCCGAGGACTTTCGCATGGCTGGGCGCGAGCCGATACGCCTCAATATTGCGCAGGCTCTTGGCCAGCATTTCCTCAGACAAAGTCAGCGTCGTCGGACACATGGAGGTCACGCCCTCACGCAGCTTGGCCTCGGCGATCACCGGCATGGCCGACGGGTCTTCACTGGTGACGTCCTGCCCCATTCCCCCGTGAAAATGCGTGTCAATAAAACCCGGCACCACACGCATGCCCCGGGCGTCATAGGTCTCAGAGCAGGAAGGAAGAGGCTCACCGGCTGGTATCACACGTTTGATCTTGGCGCCGACTATTTCAAGTGCCGCATCGGGCAGATCCACATCGGGTGAAATCACATGGGCACGCTGGATTAACAACGACATCTCATCCTCCTTGCTAGTTCTTCAGATTTATCCGCTACGGTGACCACGCATCGCGGCGAGCATCCCGATTTTGTTCGGTGAAGCCACCGGAAGCATCTTGGCAAACCACATTTACACTAACGCCCGTTGGTCTTTTTACCTTTGCGGGCTCTGGGTAAAAAGACGATAAATTCGGTTCCCTGGCCAACTTGGCTTTTGACATCAAGCCAGCCTCGGTGGTGGGTGACACAACCATAGACCATCGCCAGGCCCATGCCGGTTCCCTTGTGCAGACCCTTTGTCGTAAAAAAAGGATCGAAGATATGGCCAAGCGAATCCGGTGCAATGCCAACGCCGTTATCACGTACCCTGATGCAGACATAATCGCCGGCCTTCGCATCACGCTGTGGTCGCTTGTCCCACTCCGGCATATCTTCATGAACCTGTTCCGCCCGCAGGACAATGCGCTTCTCGCCGTCCAGCTCAGCCACGGCGTCCTTACTGTTAAAAAGCAGGTTGAGGATAATTTGCTGCAGCTGCGCGGCATCGCCGTAGATCATCATCGGTTCGGGGTCAAGCAAGGTTTTGAAAGCGATTCCCTTGGCGGTAGTGTTGAACAGCGTCCCAGCTTGGGTGATCAACACACCGAGGTCCAGCAGTTCCTCCTGAAATTTGCCTTTACGGGCGAAACCGAGCAATTGGCTGGTCAATTCGGCCGCTCTTTTGCTGGCCGCGTCAATATTGCCGAGCATGGCCCGCGACGCCGGGTTGAGGTCCTGGCGGCTAAGCATCTCAATGCTGCCGAGGATGCCGTGCAGCAGGTTATTGAAGTCATGGGCGACACCACCGGCGAGCTGCCCCACAGCTTCCAGGCGCTGTGAATGCATGAGCTGTTCTTCGAGTTTCTGGTGCTCGCGCTCCTTGTCCCGCTGTGCGGTCATGTCGTGCATGATCAGTACCGCCATGGCCTTTTCGTTCACCCACGCTTGAGAAAGATTGAAGTCAACGTCGCGCCGGCTGCCGTCGGGCAGTAACAGGGTCATGTTGGTAAAGGTGATGACCTTCTTGTCTTCCGCATTCCGCCACAGTCGCTGCCATTCATCATTCCAGACCAAGGACTTGCCATTGGCGTCCAGGATCTGAGTGGCCAGCACGAAATCCGGTTGCGTCAGCAGCTGATGGAGAGAGGACATGGCGGCGGTATTGGCGTTGAGAACCATGCCATTCTCCTCAAGCAGAAAAATCAGTTCGCTGCTATTGTCAAACACGGCCTGGTAGCGCCCTGCCCATTCCGCCAGCGACTGGCGCATCTGGCTGGTGCTCTGCAAGTGTTTGAAGAGGTCAATGATGATACCGAAGCCGGCACGGCGTTCGATATGCAAAGCCCGGCCCAGATGCAAATAGAGATAGGTCAGCAGGCTGATCCAAGTCACAACCAGGCAACGTCCGGCCATGACGCTCCACGACAGCTCCGGCGTATCATTCCGACTCAAAAAGTACAACAGCAGTTCCGCCGTTATCAGATACATGTTCATGCTTACAAAGAAGCATAAGAACACCGGCAGCCGACGATTGCGCATGATTTGATAGAGAATCGGCAACAGAAAAAAGAGCAGCAAATGCAGAAAGGTCAGGCCAAGCATGCCCTGCAGCAAAGTCAGAACCAGAAAATAGGGGTCAACATCACCATACCACTTGAAGTCGGAATCCATGCCGTAATGGCTGAACAAGAGGCGAGTCGTGAAGAAAAAACTAATACCCAGCACCATCATGCTGAGGATGAAACGATGGGCCTCCGTGGTACCCTCCGTTTCATAGATCACCAAGAACATGCTCATCACTGGTATGAGCAGCAAACCGTAGCTGAGGGTATCCCAGATGTTTGGCGTAATGTCCAAAACCAACTCAGGAATCCAGGTGGCCTGCCCCAGCAAGAACAGCATCCCAAGCACCAAGTACAGGGGGACGATGCCAAACATCCGCCGCAGGCTGTGCAGCATCATCACAAAGACTGCCAACGCCGTCAACTCCAACAATAAGATTATCAAGGCGCTGAACATGATCGTCGCTGCCCATCCAAGTTAACACGAAACAGGGTCCATGGCTCAGGAACTTCCCGAACACTTACGGGAAATACGAGCTCAGAACTTATCGGCAGAAGCACCGGCATCACCGGCCTGTTCCCCTGAAGGCCGCGCTGCGGCGGAAGCACCTTGATCACCGTCTTTCGTGGCGGCTGCCTTCTGGTCATCAGCTTTTGTGGCACCGTCCTTGGCATTGCCTTCGTCCTTCTTGACGCCATCGCCCTTCTGATCCTTGGCCTTATCGGCGCCGTCTTTGGCATTGCCATCAGCCTTCGGGTCTTCGTCCTTCTTGACGTTATCGGCCTTCTGGTCCTTGGTCTTATCGGCGCCGTCCTTGGCATTGCCATCAGCCTTCGGGTCATCGGCCTTCTTGACGCCATCGCCCTTCTGGCCCTTGGCCTTATCGGCGCCGTCCTGGGCATTGCCATCAGCCTTCTGGTCATCAGCCTTCTTGACGCCATCGCCCTTCTGGTCCTTGGCCCTATCGGCGCCATCCTTGACATCATCGGCAGCCTTCGGCTCCTTGCTTTTTGTAGCGTCCTTGACCTTGTCCTCTTTATTTTCCGCAGCGGCCTTATCGTCCGTTGCTGCACTAGCCTCGTCTTTTTCGGGTGTATCCTCAGCGTTTGCCGTCGCTGCCGCTTTTTGTGGCATGAGCGACTTTTTGCCCTTATTGTTTTTTCCCTTGAAGCCCGCCGTAGATTTCCCAGCGGATGCGGTCACCGGCCTGCCGGCAGCACCCGGCGGCGACAGTGACGGCGCCTCTGGGGGGGCCGCGTTGGCTTTTCTCTTCAGCATGGCCAGCGCAGCACGCATGCTGTAGAGCGAAAAGCCCATGAAGACAACAGCCACCAACACCGCCAACCAGGAAATGATCGCCAGCATGCCACCACTTTTCAGAGCCATGAACAGGGCATAAAAGAGCAGCAGCAGTGGACCGTTGAGCCCCAGCAGATGCCGTTTCTGTTCGCCGGCCAGTTCGTCAATGGCTGCTTTGCGGCTTTCCATGACCTGGCGTTCAAGAGCCTGCAAGCGATCCTGCATCTGTCGTTCGGCATCCTTGACGACTTTCTCCGCTGCCTTGTCGGCTGCTAGCCGTTTTTCGGTTAATTCTTTTTCCAGCTGCTCGCGCTCTTCCTGGCTTTGTTTTTTCATCTCGGCCAACTCGGCCTTTTCCTTGGCCAGCAGCGCTGCGTCTACCGACACGACGCCGCCAGTGCCTTCCTTACCAGCGGCAAGGACGGCATCCGCGCGCTTTTCCTTTTCGCTCAGAGCCTTCTGCGCCTCGGCCAGAGCCTTCTCGTCGCTGCTGAGTTTGCCGGCACGCTGATCAAGCTCGGTCTTCCGCGTAGTGATTTCGCCGAGAGCGGCCACGACTTTCGCTCGAAGCGCCTCCACCTCATCCTTGGCCTTCTGGCGCAATGCGTCATTTTCCGCTTCGGCCTGGCGGCGTTTTTCCTTCATTTCGGCGTCCAGCGCCTCCGCCTTTTCCAAGACCAACTTTTTGACCTGCTCTTTTTGCTCGTCCAGCTTGCGTTGTTCGGCAGCGCACTGGTCACGCTGTTTTTGCAACAGCCCAGCCGCTTCCGCCTCAGCTTTGGCAGTGATTTCTGCCGCCTTGGCCTTCGCGTCAGCAGCCATTTTCTCAATCTGCTTCAAGCATGCCGCCTGAGCATCAGCGCGCTTTTTGTCCACTTCGGCAGTGAGTTCCTGCTCAGCTTTTTTCTTCATCTCAACCGCCAACTGCTGGGCCATGGTGATGGCCTGCTGCCGCATCTGCTCACATTCATCCCGGCTCTTGGCCAGCAGCGCCTGCTGTTCATCCCTAGTCTGTTTGAGCAACGACTGACGTTCCGCCTCAGCCTCCTTGAGCAGCTGCTGACGTTCCTGCTCAGCTTGTTTGAGCAACTGCTGGCGTTCCAGTTCGGCTTGCAATCGCGCTTCCTGCCGGGCCAGCTCCATTTCTTTGGCGGCCTGTTGCCGTGAGGTTTCCACCAAGCGTTCCATTTCCTGCGCCAATCCCACACTCGCGCCGGCGGCAATCGCCGGCGGCGCCGCATAGATGGGCACTGCGGGCCCAGTCTGCTGAGGGGCTGTAGGTGGAACTGCGCTTGACGGAACCGTGCCCGTCTGCTGAGGGGCTGTAGGTGGAACTGCGCTTGACGGAACCGTGCCTGTCTGCTGGGGCGGCGGGCTCGAAGTCGCTGGAGCTTTGTTCGCGTTGTCAATAACATTCACCGGCCGTGCAATCTTCAGACCACGCTTGACACCGGCAACCGTGGCGTTGTTGGCCGTACCGGGGCTGTCCGCCCCCTCGCGCGGATCAACAGTCATAGCCGTGCGACACTGCGGGCAATTGAGCTTCGACACCGGCGCGTTCAGGGTCAGACGTGCGGCGCATTGCGGGCAAAGATAATTCACGGCCATGATGCTTTTCCTTTATTTCACGCCATCTTCACGACGCGGCTGACTGCCGGGCGCGCAAGCGTCGGCGCCAGCTTTGTCTACTTAGGCCTTGCGCAGATGGAAACGGGCCGGCACCTCATTGATGTCCACCTCGTGCATGTCGGCGCAATCGCCTTCTGTCAACGACAGGGCCAGGGTCTCAGCGCAAATATAGGCCGACTCGGCTTCAATCGCCTGGGCCAGTTCCATCGGGGCACTGTAGGTAATATGGATGCGGTCGGTGACCTCGAATTGCAGCTCTTTGCGAAGATTCTGCAACTTGCTGACCACTTCCCGGGCCTTGCCTTCCTGAATCAGAACGTCGCTCAGGCGCGTGTCAAGGGCGACCGTGATATCACCCTCATTGGCGACGCACATACCCTCCTTTTCCGTACGCTGGATGAGCACATCCTCTTCACTCAGCGTCAAGGTCGTGCCATCGCCAAGCGTCAGGTTCAAAGATTCGCCCTGGCGCAGGCGCCCAATGTCCGCGCTCGACAAGGCGACAATGGCGGCCTGCGCCTGCTTCATCTTCGCACCCAATTTCGGCCCCAGTCGCTTCAGGTTGGGCTTGGCACTCAGGGACACCAACGCCTCCTCATCGGCCTGCACCAACACCGTCTTGACATTGAGCTCCTCGGCAATCACCGACGCCATCTGCTCAAGATCGGCACGCACCGCCGCCTTTGCCGACACCAGCACCGCCGAGGCCAGCGGCTGGCGAATTTTCTGGCTCGCCTGCGTCCGCAAAAAACGTCCCAGCGACACGGCCGCCATGGTCCGCGCCATGCGCTCGTTGAGCGCCGGGTCCAGATGGGCCTCTTGCAGCTCCGGGTAGTCGCAGAGATGCACAGACGCAGGCATGCTGTCGGTTCGCAGATTGCGGTAGATCGTCTCGGTGATGAAAGGCGTGAAAGGCGCCGCCAATTGACAGAGGGTCACCAGCGTGTAGTGCAAGGTCGCATAGGCGTCGGCTTTATCCACATCATTGTCACTCTTCCAGAAACGCCGACGACTGCGGCGGATGTACCAGTTGGTCAAATCGTCAAGAAAACCGGTAAAACGAGTTGCTCCGCGCTGCAAGTCATAGTTATCCAGCGCGTTGCGCACGTCCTGCACCGCTGCGCTCAGGCGCGACAGCACCCAGCTGTCGAGCACATTCTCAGGCGCCGCCGGGGCTTCGGCCCGCCCTGCCGGCGGCAGCCAACCGTCCACTCGGGCGTAGGTCACAAAGAAACTATGCGCATTCCACAGCGGTATCAGCACCGTGCGCATCACTTCGCGAACTGCTGCCTCGCTGAAACGCAAGTCTTCCGCCCGCACCGCCGGCGATGCCAGCAGGCAAAGACGCAGCGCATCCGCGCCATAACTGTCAATCACCGTCCGCGGATCGGGATAATTCTGCAGGCGTTTGGACATTTTGCGGCCGTCCTCCGCCAGCACCAAGCCGTTGACCACCACATTCTTGAAAGGCGGTTTATCAAAAAGCATGGTCGAAATCAGCATCAGGGTGTAGAACCAGCCGCGGGTCTGGTCGAGTCCCTCGGCAATGAAGTCCGCCGGAAAAGCCTCTTCCACCTTCTCACGATTGGCAAAGGGATAGTGATGCTGCGCATAGGGCATGGAACCGCTCTCAAACCAGCAGTCAAGGACTTCCGGCGTGCGCCGGTACAGCTTGCCGTCGCGACGGATCTCAATGGGATCAATGAAATGTTTGTGCAGATCGCTGACTTTTTGCCCCGAAAGCGCCTCCAACTCCGCAATGGAGCCGACGCAAATGCTATCATCAGGGTCATCAACGTTGATCCACACCGGTATGCAGGAGCCCCAGAAACGGTTCCGGCTGATATTCCAGTCCTTTGCTTCGGCCAACCAATTGGCAAAACGCTTTTCACCGACAAAATCGGGCATCCAGCGCGTCTGCGCATTGTTTTTGAGCAGGCGCTCGTGCAGGTCCTCCACCCTCACGTACCAAGCGTCAATCGCTCGATAGATCAACGGCGTATCGGTGCGCTCGCAGAAAGGATAGCTGTGCACAATCGTCGTCTGATGCACCAGCTTGCCGCGTTGTTTCAGCAGGCGGATGATGGCCTTGTCGGCCTCTTTGCAATTCATCCCGGCAAAATCCGGCACCATCGGCAGGAAATTAGCGTCGTCATCCAGCGGATCAACCAGTTCAATGTTTGCCGCCCGACAAACGCGGTAGTCGTCCTCGCCGTAGGCGGGCGCTTGGTGAACGATACCCGTGCCGTCTGTAGTCGTTACATAGCCATCGCTCAAGATGCAGAAGGCATTGGCATGGTCGGCAAAGTAGGGAAAGATCGGCTCGTAGTGACAGCCGACCAACTCGTCGCCTGCGCATTCATGCAACACCGTGTACTCGCTCTCGTCCTTGTAGTAGGCCGAGAGTCGTTCTTTGGCCAGAATATACGCATCTCTGCTGTCGCCGTCGCGGACAACGCAGTAGCGGATGTCGGGGCCGACGCAAGCGGCGAGATTGGCCGGCAGCGTCCACGGGGTGGTCGTCCAGATCAGCAGGTAGGTCGTCAGATCCGCGCAGCCGGGAAAATCCCGGTCCAGTATTTTCATGCGCACGGTTACCGCCGGGTCCTGCACATCCTGGTAGTTGCTGTTGGCTTCGAAATTGGACAGCGGCGTGTTCAGTTTCCAGCTGTAGGGCATAATGCGGTGGGCGCGATAAATGCGCCCTTGTTCCCACAGCTGCTTGAAGACCCACCAGATGCTCTCCATGAAGGTGATATCCATGGTCTTGTAGCCATGCTCGAAATCCACCCAGCGCCCCATGCGGTTGACTGTCTCTTCCCACTCCTTCACATAGCGCAG
This sequence comes from Lentisphaerota bacterium, assembly GCA_012799755.1. Lineage (GTDB taxonomy): Bacteria > Verrucomicrobiota > Lentisphaeria > Oligosphaerales > Oligosphaeraceae > Oligosphaera. The sequence continues at coordinate 8,538 of JAAZKQ010000453.1, forward strand.
CACCATTGACCGACACTGCTCGTTGAAGACGTCAACGCCACGCTCACGAATGGCCGGCGCGCCCGCCAGGCCCAGTTTCTCCTGCGCCAACGCTTCAATGGGCAGACCGTGGCAATCCCAGCCGAATGTGCGTTCCACATAACGGCCGCGCATGGTCTGGTAGCGTGGGAACACATCTTTGATCGTTCCCGCCAGCAAATGGCCATAGTGGGGCAAGCCGGTCGCAAAGGGGGGGCCGTCATAAAACACGTAGGGCTGAGCGTCGCGCCGCTGCTCAAGGGACTTCGCAAAAATCTGCTCCTGCTCCCAATAGGCAAGAACTGCTTCTTCCATCTTGGCAAAGGACGCATTCGTGTCAACCGCATCAAACATCGTGTTCCGTCTCCCCGGCACTCACAGCCGGATTCACTAGACAGCCAAGCTGCCGTGTTCCAATTATTATTCAGTATCATGCTCCCCGCCAAGCCGAGCTCAGCATGGAGCGAATTCACAAAAAATGGCCCTAAGGCCGGTGCCGCCCCCCTGTCGAAAGGCATTCCCTGGCGCCCATCAGCAGTTCTCCCAATGGTCAATTTTCGCAAATGGTATGCGCATGCGCTGAATTTCACCATGCGCATCCTTGAACTCAACCAACACCAGCGTCGGCTGCACCTCAACAATCTGTTCCACCCGCAGCGTCTGACCGGCAAATCCCACCGCGAAAGGCCCAGCTGGACTGCCGTCGGCCTTGCGGGCAAGCTTCTCGAAGTAGCTCTGCGTCCATTTGGCATGAAAGTCTTTGGCCAAGGCCTCTTCGGCCGCCCGCCGTTCCTCCTCGGCCCGGAGAGCTGCTGCCTCATCACGCTCCTTCTGCTCCCGAGCCTCTTGGCGACGACGGGCGCGTTCGCCCTTGACATCCATGGTAAAAAGAATCAGCAACGGGAAAACCCACGGCAGAGCCAAGCCTAACAGGAACGCTATCTGCGGATTGTGACGCCGGCTGCTCGCAATGGACAGCGCCCAGAATGCCGACCCAAGAAAGAACACGACCACCAACGCAATGACGATGATCAGCAATGGGTCCGCCTCAATCTCGGCCTTCACAAAACGCCGACTGAGCAAAGCTGTCGTATCCTTGCACCAATAGCTCAGATCCTGCAAAAAATATTTTGCTCGCATGATGTCATCGTGCATAGGCCTGTCCTCATGTTCCGTGAAGCTTTCAACCCTGTTAGGCAAACGGCCGCTCAAAAATCGTCTTGCTCCGGCCTGCTTGCTTCGCGCAGGAAGGAGCGGGTGTCCCAGAAAACAAAAAGCAGGTAGATCAGAAAAACCAGCATAAAGATACTCTGAAAATCCCAGCCCGGCAGATCAAGGAATGAGTATACGATGCCCGTCAGCAAGGGCGGTATGCAAAAATTCAGACTGACAGCCAGCAAGCCGCTCGGAGAAATCCGCCACTCGGGGTGAAACAGTAGCGAGGTGACCACAAAAATCAACACACAGATAAACACCGGCTTGATCAGCACCAAAGTGTAAAGCAAAGCAATGAAGGGTGACATCAGAAAGGTCATGACGCGAGCGTATGTAACCAGTTCGCCAGGCGCCAGGCGTTTGCCCCCGCCGGCCCCAAGACTCTCGCCCAGTGCCGATATCTTCTCCGGTGGCAAAACCGCTACGGTTTGGACTCTCTTGCCCTCCCGCACCCACATATCAATGCGGTTGCTGCGTAGAATCAATCCGTGTTCTTCACGACCTGAACGCCAAGCCAGGGTCGGTGGCTCGGCGTCCGGCGCCAATATATCCACTCGCCAACCACCGGTCGCGATCACCTGCGGCAACTCCACGTCCTCTGACCAACAGAGCCGGCCATCGTCCACCCAAAGCTCACCGAGAAGCGCAGCGACCTTTCCGGTAAGGTTCCCGGCCAAGGCCACCGTGTCCGGCAACTTGAATAACATTCGCCCCACACCGCCCAGTAACGCCAACACCAATAGGAGCAGCAGAGCCTTGCCCCAACGTCGTTGTTCCCGCTCAGTCAAAAAGGCGATGTAGGGGCGCAAAAACAACGCCAGCAACACCTGGCGATAGGGCACGCGCCCCATTAGCGACTGCTCATCCGCGTTTTTCACCGAATCCTCGTTGTGCATCTATATACATGTTTTCCAACAGCACCACAGTCAGGCACCACCGGGCGCCTGACGTCAAGCTGAGACCGCCCGAAACCAAGGTCTGCGCCTCAATGCCGGCGACTCGCCAAACGTCGTTGCTCAGCCTTCTCCATGCGCTCCAGAGTCGGCGCAGCGATCTTCCGTTCTTCTTCCGAAATCCGGTCAATGAACAGCACGCCGTCCAGATGGTCAATTTCGTGCTGAAGACAGCGGCCTAACAAATTGGCGCACTCAACCTGCAATTCCTCACCGGCAAGCGTCGTCGCTCGCAGCATCACCCGCGCAGACCGAGTAACCTCGCCGGACACGTCGGGAAGGCTGAGGCAACCCTCCGTGGCGCATTCGGTCTCTCCTGAACGCGACACGATCTCCGGATTAACCAAGGTCAGCGGCATGCGCGGATTCAACAGCGCCTCGCCAGGACTTAACGCCACCGAATTCACGGCCTCTCCTTCCGGTCGGGTGTCAATCACAATCAGGCGAACATTTACGCCGACCTGTGGCGCAGCCAAGCCGACACCCACGATTTCATTCTCCTGCATAGTCACGATCATCCGCTCGGCCAGTGTCACCAACTCAGGGGTAATCGTCGTCACCGGCTCCGAATGCTTGCGCAACGCCGGATGGCCATGGCGCACAACACGCATGCGCCGCGGTTTCGCTATTTGCAGAAAATCAAACATCAGCAATCCTTTTGTCCAGCCGCTGACTCAGAAACGGAAGTGATCCGCCAGCTCAACAAAAACACCCCATGGCAGGAGCAATGGCCGGCTCATAGCATGCACGACGCGAACCCTGCGGACCGTCTCCAGAACAAACCCATAAGCTAGCCTGTCCCTGGCGATTCGCAAGATCAAAAGATCTAATTCAAGCACCGCCAAGTATCGCCAGAAGGAACGCTGGACTCAGTGGACTCAGTGGACTCAGTGGACTCGGTGGACGCTGTGGACTCGGTGGACTCGGTGGACGCTGTGGACAGCATGCGTTCCCTGTCCGTTCTGCGGAACCAAGCATGCCTGCTTCCCGGCTGTGCTGCGGGCTTGCAGCCCGCAGCGGCACATGACCCCGCAAACAGCACATCCCACATCATCCGTTTCCCGGCTGTGCTGCGGGCTTGTAGCCCGCAGCATGACATGACCCCGCAAACAGCACCAAGCACGCCTGTTTCCCGACTGTGCTGCGGGTATCAATGGGGTGACCGCTTACTGTTGTTGTCCATTCTGTCCACACTGTCCATTCTGGTCGTCCCGTCCCCCCTGTCCACCCCATCCCCCGTCAAAAACCGGCCGATTGCCCCGATTTTTTCCAAGCCTTGTCCTGATTGTCATGTAACGCTGGCATGTTATATTGTGCCCTCTTTACGTGTCAGCCAGGCGGGCCGACAGCCATCACTGTCAGCACGAGGATGGCCTGGTCTCGTGCCGATACTACTATTATGGAGATATCATGTCTTTACGCGCAATATTGCTGGGGTTTCTGGGCGTACTCGGCGTCTGTGGCTTCAGTTTTTTCAACGACCGAATCCTCATGCAGACCTACCTGGTTGGCAACAACATGCCAGTCAGTGTCTACGGCACCCTGATCATTTTCGTCGTTCTCATCAACCCCCTGCTGCGTCGCCATAAATTCCGCGCCGGCGAGCTGGCGCTGGCCCTGTCCATCACCCTGGCGTCCTGTTGTCTACCCGGCTCTGGTCTTCTGCGCACCTTCTCATCGTCGCTGTTGCTGCCGGCGCATTACCAAAAGCTTGACGCATCTTGGCGCGAGCAGCAGATTCTTGATTACGTCCCTCGGAAGATGCTGCCGGTCATCACGCCGGAGAATGAGGACGACGTCCTCGGCGGCTTTGTCCAGGGCCTCGGCATCGGCAGCGAGCATGTCGCCATTTCCGAAGTGCCCTGGGGCGCCTGGGTTCAACCCTTCGCCTTTTGGTTGCCCATGCTGTTCTGTTTGTGGTTTGCGCTCATCGCCCTGGCCCTTGTACTGCATAAGCAATGGGCGAACCATGAACACATTCCCTACCCCATCGCGTCCTTTGTTGATTCTTTTCTGCCGGGTCCCGATGGCCAGCCGGGGTCTGTCTTGAGAACCCGCCTCTTCTGGATCGGCGCCATGTTTGTTCTCGCCATCCATCTCAACAATTACCTTTGCATCTGGTTCCCCGACCAGCTTATCCCCGTCAAACTCCGCTTGGAACTCTGGCCCTTCCGGAGCAAGTTTCCCATGATCGCCCGCGGCGGCGGCGGCGGGCTCTTCGGTCCAACCCTTTATTTCACCGTCATCGGTCTCTGTTTTCTCATTCCCAGTGACATTTCGCTGACCTTCGCCCTGGCCCCGTGGCTCTGGGCTCTCTTCACCGGCTTCTTGATCGGTTACGGCATTGACATCAATCGGGTTGTCGAAGGCAGCTATTGGTATACCGGCCTCAAACCCCGCATGTTCATGCTCTTCGGCAGCAACCTCGGGCTCTTCCTGGCAATGCTCTACACCGGTCGGCATTACTACTGGAATGTCCTCCGCGCCGCCTTCGGCAAGAAAAACCAGGAAGCGGATTACCTCTCCGTCTGGGGCTGCCGTTTCTTCATCTTCTTCACGCTCATCTTCGTCGGCCAGTTGGTTTACGCCGGCATGGACTGGCAACTGGCCGTCATGTACACCGCCGTGCTGGTGGTCTTCTACGTGGTCATGAGCCGCATCATCTGCGAGTCCGGCCTCTTCCACCTCCAGTCCAACATCTTCCCCTGTTGCATCATCTGGGGCTTCCTGGGCATCGCCAACCTCGGGCCGCGCACCCTCCTGCTCATGCAGATCATCTCCGTCATCCTCGTCTGCGACCCCCGCGAATCCCTCATGCCCTTCATGATGAATTCCCTGAAACTGCTGGATAAACACCGCCAGCCCATGGGCAAAGCCAGCCTTTGCGCCGCCCTGGCCCTCGTTGTCGGCCTCGCCGTTGCCATTCCCATCACCCTCTACATTCAGTACGACCGCGGCAGCGCCATCTGGGAAACTTGGGCAGAACAAGCCGTGCCCAAAATGCAGTTTGATAACGCCATCGCCGTCAAACGCAAACTTATCGCCCAAGGCATGCTGGAAAGCTCCGAAGCCGTCAGCGGCTGGGGGCGCTTCGCGAACATCAGCCCTCACCCGCTGAGCATGTGGTGCTTTGTCGCCGGCTTCGCCTTGGTGCTGCTGTTCAGCGCTGCGCGCCTGCGCTTCACTTGGTGGCCGCTGCACCCGCTGCTCTTCGTCACTTGGAATACCACCCACCTCACGCCCTTCGCCGGCTCTTTCTTTATCGGCTGGCTCGCCAAGACCCTCGTCATCAAATACGGTGGCAACGGTGTTTACGGCAAGGTTCGGCCACTCATGATCGGGTTGATCGCCGGTGAAATCCTCGGCGCCATCGTTCCCAGCATCACCGCGGCCATCTATTACATGATCACCAGCGAAGTGCCCAAGGCCTTCAGGGTGCTCCTCGGATAAAGCCGCAAAGCCCCCCCCCGCTAGAACGTAAAACGAAGCGCCAAAGACACCCCGCCACCGGAGTGCTTTTGGTCCTTGCCGGAATATATTACGAACAATAGTGACTAACCCGCGCCCAGACCATTTGACCAGCCCCTTCGCAGCTTCTCACAAAGGAACCTCCACCATGAACATTGGCAAGACGTGCCGCGTCTTAACCTCAGAATCCGTTTCCGAAGGCCATCCCGACAAGGTCTGCGATCAAATATCCGACGCCATTCTTGACGAATGTCTCAAGCAGGACGAGAAGAGCCGCGTGGCCTGCGAAACTCTCGCCACTAACAACCTCATTGTTCTCTCCGGCGAAATCAGCACCAAAGCCAATGTCAACTGGGAACGCCTTGCCCGAGAGGTCGTCCGCGACATCGGCTACACCGATCCTGACACCGGCTTCAGCGCCGATGACGCCCGCGTCATGATCTGCCTGCGCAAACAGTCACCTGATATCGCTCGGGGAGTGGACGCGGAAACCAGCCAGAGCCGTGAACAGGGTGCCGGCGATCAGGGCATGATGTTCGGTTACGCCTGCAACGAAACTCCGGCCTTCATGCCGGCGACCATCTACTACGCGCACAAAATCGTCGAACGCCTGGCTCAGCTCCGCCATCAAGACCCCGTCCGCTACGGTTTCCTTCGCCCGGATGCCAAGAGCCAAGTGTCTTTCGTGTACGAAAATGGCCTGCCCGCCCGCATCCAAAACATCGTCGTCTCACACCAACATCGGCCGGAAATGCCCAACAAACAACTCGAAGAACTCGTCCATCAGGTCATTGGCGAGGTCATCCCCGCTGAGTTCCTCAATGACGATATCAACTTCTACATCAATCCCACCGGTCGCTTCGTCATCGGCGGTCCCGACGGTGATACCGGCCTCACTGGCCGCAAAATCATTGTTGACACCTATGGCGGCATCGGCCGCCACGGCGGCGGCGCTTTCTCGGGCAAAGACCCTTCCAAGGTTGATCGCTCGGCGGCCTATATGGCGCGCTACGTAGCCAAGAACATTGTCGCCGCCGGCCTGGCTGAGCGCTGCGAAGTGCAGGTGTCCTACGCCATCGGCATCGCCAAGCCCCTGAGCATCAATGTTGACACCTTCGGCACCGGCGAGGTAGACGAGGCACGGCTCAGCGACCAGCTCATGGCCGGAAAAATCTTCGACTTCCGCCCCGCCGCCATCATTCGTACCCTTGGCCTGACCAAGCCCAAGGGCTGGACCTACCGCCAGACCGCCGCCTACGGCCACTTCGGCCGAGACGGCTTCCCCTGGGAAAAAACCGACAAGATTGACGAGCTGCGCGCCGCCATCGGCTAGCCCGTAGAGCTGCGGCCTTCCCGTCCCGAATACCCATACCCACCGCGCCGACCGCGACAGCACCCGCCATCCCATGACTACAGTCCCCGCAACAGCTTCCGTTCTCGGCTTCGGCAGCGCCCTGGTGGACCTCCTCGCCCATGTGGACGAGGATTTCCGCGCCGGCGTCCCCGGCATCAAAGGCGGCACCGAGCTCGTTGACAGCCAGACCATGGCCGCCATCCTCAAGCGCCTACCGCAGGCGCCGCGACAGGCGCCCGGCGGCTCTGCCGCCAACACCGTCGTCGGCTACGCCAAACTCGGTGGCAAAGCCGCCCTGCTGGCCAAAATCGGTCCTGATGAGGCCGGCGCTTTCTACCGTCAGGATATGCAACGCGCCGGCGTTGACACCAAGCCCTTCAAGACCGGCGGCGACAGCGAGACCGGTCGCTGCCTCTCCCTCATCACGCCGGACTCCGAACGCACCATGCGCACCTACATGGGCGCCGCCGCCACCCTTCGTGCCGATGAACTCAGCGCGGACGATTTCCGCGGCTATAGCCACTTCTATTGCGAGGGCTACGCCCTCTTCAGCCGTGAACTGACTTTCCGTGCCCTTGACTTGGCCCGCGCCAGCGGCATGGTCATCTGCTTGGACCTCTCCTCCCCCGAAGTCGTCCTCGCCGCCAGGGACATCCTGCCCGCGCTGCTGCGCGACTACGTCCACGCCGTCTTTGCCAATGAGCAAGAAGCTGCCGCCTTTTGCGGCAGCAAAGACCCGCGCACCGGCCTGAACGCGCTCGCCG
>JAAZKQ010000454.1 GCA_012799755.1 Lentisphaerota bacterium
GAAATCCGCCTCGCCCCATTTTTCGAACTCGCCGGTGGCAATGGTCAGCATGCCTTGGATGAAGCGGTCATCAACGCGCGCGTCCAAAAAGACCTTTTTGCGGTCGCTGGTGAGGCTCGTGTGGGTCACCAGCCGGTGAATCTTGCTGCCGGCTTCACGCAACGCCGCCGGCACCTCGCAGAGCTTCGCCTTCTCGCGCGTCTCGGCCCGCAAGGCCATGCGGTAGAGACCATCGGCTTGAAACCAGTAGAGATCGGCCGTCGCCGGGTCTAAAAATGGTATGCTGCCGCGAATCTCCAGCGGCGTCAGCGTGTCCGTCAGAAAATCAAGCACTGCGAGGCTCTTGCGGTTGCCGCGCTCGCCGCCGGAAATATGGAAGACCACAAAGCGTCCGTCATCCGTCATGGACTGCTGCGTGAAATACAGACTCTGCTGATTCTCGGCAATGCGCGTGTCCAAGATGTACGACACCACGCCTGACGACGGCTCGACGTGGCGCCGAAACAGCGCCGAAGTCTCCGGCGTCTTCATCTCGGCGGCAGCCACCCCGACAGCGGCAGCGACGCCGCTCAGCAACAACAGCGAATTCCCGAACATACGCATGACAAGTCCCTTTCTTTACACCAAACACCATAACTCAAACTCAATCGCCAACGTTCGCAACGGCTGAATCATGGCCGCATAAACGACATTGCCGGCGGCGACCCGGCCAAACTCCTGCGCTGCGAACTCAGTCACCAAAACACAAAAAACGCCTGCCGCAACTGCATTGTCGCGGAAAAGCCACTGTTCTTGTCACATAAATAGCTCCAAACGCACAAGTTATTGCAAACGCACAAGCAATGAACAACTGAAAGTCGGCAGCTGCAACAGGCCATCGCGTATCTCTACCTGCCTCTGCTGATCCGTCCATGGATCAAACGCCGTCGCCGTCGCCGCCAGTTTTCGTGGCGCGGGCTGACTCAGCTGGAGCTTTGCCCGCTGTTCGTCGCTTATTACAACCATCTCAGACCTCATTCGGCCCTCGACAACGAGGTACCCCTGCCGTTAAAGGAACTGGTCGGCGTCAGGCCCGGCTCAACGCCGCAGCAGCTCATCGCTCCAGGAGAACATGGTCACATAGGCGCGGGTACGGCATAGGTCCGGCTTCGCGGCAAACTCCAGCGCATTGTCGTCCGCCGTCAGTTCGGGACGGCCGTCGGGCTCTTCCGGCACAACGGCGCCGAGATCATCGCCATTGCCGGCAAAGAGCCGGCAGCTCCCGCCGGCGCGATATTCGAGGTACTGCCCGGGCAGCATATCCACCGGAAAGATCACCCGCCGACCGTTGATGACGACCTGCGGCCGCGCCAGCGGCTGCTCCCGCAGAGGCAAGGCCCTGATGGGACTGAGCAGACAGGACACGCTCTCGCCATCGGGAATATCATTGCCCCAGATGAAGACACCGCGGCAGTTGGGGAAATGCGTCGTCGTGCGATAGACGCCGTACTGCCCGCGCAGGAAGGGCCAGGAATAGTCATCGAAGCGCTCCGCTTCGGGCTCGACCAGCTCCACATAACGCCAGCCGGTGAAGTCAATGCTGATGTAATGCTGGATATAGGTCTCGCCATAGGAACGCGAATTGAGGATGATGTTGAGCAACTCGCCCTTGCCATCGCCCTTCACCCACAGCCCCATGGCCCGCTGAGCGCTGAGGTCCTTCGGTTCCGGGAAAGCGTGCCAGAGGCTCGTCCAGGCGGCCCGCCGCAGGCGGTACTCGCGTTCGCAGTGGTCGAGCAGGGAGTAGCTGTCATCCGGCGCCGAACTGGGAACGAGTTCCGCACTGCCCGCATTGTGCGCCGACCAGCGGCCGGCCGCGCGCACGGGGCCGTCGTCCACCGTCGCCGGCGTCACCGCGCTGCTCAAACCGGGCGCGGCGGATGGATAGACGTAGAGCTTGCCGCTGTTCAGGATCGTGATGGTCTTCCCCGGATCGCGGAATTGCCCGTCGCTGCTGAAATCCACCAGCGTCACGCCGTCCTCCGCGTCGTAAGGCGCCACCGCCGGCAACGCGGTAATGCGCAAGGCCGCCGGCTGCGCGCCGTAGCGATTGCGGTAATGCCAGCGATTGCTACGACCGTCACATTCCTCAATCTTGTGCCGGGCGCTTTGCATGGGCCGGAATGCCCACTCGCCGTCCGCCTGCTGTTGCAACTGGAACTCGTCTTCGAGCACCCGCAGCCGCGACAACACAGTCTCCGGAAAATAGCGTTTTTGCCGCAGCTCTTCGTAAGTGCGGATGGTCGGCGCCAGCGTCTTCAGCCAGGCGCCCTGCTGCAAGGACGCCGGCGTGACGCACTGCAAGGTGAAGTTGGCATCGGTGGCCAGGGCCTTGCTCCACATATATTCAATGTCGTCCCAGTAGGTGGGGTCCTGCTCGGAATCGCACCAGGGGAAGAGCCCCGCCCAGCCCAGATGCATGGGCAGCAACAGACGCCGCGCCTGCTCATTGGAGCGGACATGCAGCCCCAGAAAACGCTTATGAGCGCGTTTGCCGTGATCCCACGCCTGCATCCGCGTCCGCACATACCACAGATGATGATGGAAGGTCGCCATTTCCATCATAATCGGCTTGCGCAACTGCCGGAAGACCGAGAAGGTGAACTTCGCGCCATAATGCCAGCGCGCCTCTTCGCCGCCGATGATATGCGCGCCGTCCAGGCCGTCCAGGTAGCAGAAATCGAAGCCGCACTGGTCAATGCAGTCGGCAATGCGTCCGGCGACCTCATCAAAGAGGGTCGAATCGCCATCGGGCGCATAGCAACCCCAACATTCCTTGAGGTGATGCACCTTGGCGCCCGCGCGATGGGCCGTCGGAGTGGTGCCATGGAGACCGCGGCGACATTCCCGCACGGCGCCGGCGCCCTTGTCCAGCACGCTGTACAGAATGAGCTCGTCATCAATCTGCAAGGTCATGCTGCGGCGAATGTAGTAGTTGATGCGTTCCGGGAGATCGGCGCAGCCCTCTTGCAGAAAGATGTCCGTGGCGTCGGCCGAACAATCCTTCGCCAGGGTGTAGCTGCGTTCCTTGGCCAGCCGCGGATCGGGCACCGGAGTGACCCAGGCGCAGTCCTTGGCAATGGAAAAGGACATGGTATGCAAGCCGGCCAGAATGCCCGCCTCGTGCAGGCGATCCGTCACCGCCCGCACACTGTCGTAACCACGCGGATAGACCTTGGGATTCGCTTGGTAATTGCCGTAGTTGATGGCGCCGTTGAACTCAATGGCGCGGATGCCCAACTCCTTGCAGAACGCAATCCACTCGTCCACATTGGCCTCCGACGGACTGCCGAAGACGTTGCTGTAGCGCGGTTCCTCGGCATCCAGCGCCCAGGGTCCGCAAAAGGGCGAATGAGGTACGCCCGGCGCGCCGCTGACCATGGCCTGCGTATGCCTGCGCATGGCGGCAAACGGCGCCGTCACCAAGCCGCTCTGGGCGCCTGTGAAACCAAAACGCCGGTAGGCCGCCGTCCACAAATGATCCTGCGGGCCGGGCAGGAGTTCCACGTTCGCCAGCAAACTCAGGGCGATCATGGACGCGGAAAAGGGCTCGTCCGCCACCACCCGCAACGTCGTCGGGATATTCACAAAGGCCAGTTCATCAACGTCGCCAACGACCTCCTCCACGGTGAAGACCATGTACGCATCATGCAGCGCCACGGCCACCCGCGCCGAGGCCGCGCCGTCGGCGAAAGTCAGTTGCAGGCAGCGACCGTCAAAGGCCGCCGCGCTCGCGTCGCCGCGCCAACCGCCCCGGCGCACATACGCGCAGGGCGACGCCGGTTGCGCCAGCAGCCAATCACGCCCCGTCACCTTGTCCATGAAACGCAGATTGCGCCCGTTGTCATCAATCAGCCACTGACAGAATTGGTTTTCCAGACGAATCGTCATTGCCCGGCCTTTCCCTTGTTGGCATCTCTGCCGCCCTCGTAACACCTTGCTCGGCAAGCGAAACAAGCGCCGCCGACTCAATGTACAGCCGTTACGCGCGTTGGCCCAAGCCGCCATTCACAAATTGTGTGTGCGAGCAACGATTGATAACAGACATTTTTTATCCGCAGATGTCGCAGATTAACGCAGATTTTTTAGCTTGGCTACTCGGAAAGCCAAGGCCCAGCCCACATCGCCCCGCCTCCGGCAGAGTAGAAGCGGCTTCCAGCCGCTTTCCCGCCCCGCAAAAACGCAATGGGACCTAGGAGACCTAGGAGACCTATGGGACGTATGTCAGGAACAATGAGACGACACGCCCCGCCGCCGACCGTGCCCGTCACCGAACAACCCAAGTGCAGGTCTTCCGGCCGTGCTGCGGCTTGCAACCCGCAGCGTGACATGACCCCGCAAACGGCGCCAAACCGCCGCAAGGCGGCGGAATGCCCTGAAAGGGCAAAACATACCAGCCCAGGGCAAGCGCCCGCAGGGCGCGACGCCCTGGGTGCGCATCCCCCCAAAAATTGCACGCTGAAGGCGTGCGACATACCAGCCGCCGCAAGGCGGCGGAATGCCCTGGAAGGGCAAAACATACCAGCCCGCAACCTGCAAAACGATGGACA
>JAAZKQ010000455.1 GCA_012799755.1 Lentisphaerota bacterium
AACATTGAGTAGAGCCGCAGCGCGAGGCGCGAAGCCCTGCGGCCGCTCCAACTGGAAGGAACTGACCTCAACTACCAGCCAATCCAACGCCGGACGGGACAAGGCCAGGGCTGACAGGGGCATGCCGATGTTTCCACCCGCCGTCACTCGCCAGCCCGCCGCCGCCAAGGCATGGGTGAGCATCTCAACCGTCGTCGTCTTGCCATTGGTGCCGCTTATCGCCAGCATCGGCCAAGGGCAGTAGCCCGCGCCAAACGCCAGTTCACTCTGAACCGGACAAGACAGCGTCGCCGCCAAACGGCCCAAAACACCGTCGGCAGTAATACCGGGGCTGATTACTGCCAAATCACAGGCCGAATCCCACGACGGGTTCTGCCAGCCAAGGCGAACATCAATGCCGTCGGAACCCAAGGCGGCAGCCTCACGCTGCAATGCCTCGCCATTACCGCTGTCAAGCAAAACGACCCGCGCCCCAACAGACCGCGCAAGACGCGCAGCAGCATGGCCGCTGGCGCCCGCGCCAAGCACAAGAACAGTCTGTTGACAGAGGCTTTTCATAGTGAATCCAAATATAGCCTCTGCATATGAAAAAGTTACGATAAAAACAGACAATTTTTTTAGCGAAGAAGTAACCAGTCACTCTTTGATATTCGCAGCCACTGCAAGCGGCATCAGGCGCGTCCTCTCCCAATGGTACAGCAGGTTTCCAGCCTGCGGCGTCAACAAGATGTCAGCAAATGGACAACTTGGCGCCGTAGGCGCTTAACCATGCTTAACCCCAGCCTTCAGGCTGCGGTGGCGAGCTCCCCATGAGGCAGTGCCTTGTAAAGGCACAACAGCAGAAAATGACCACCAGCACGACCGATATTAATCGGTAACCGGCTACACGCAGAAAGGGCAATGCTACACGTAGCGGCAGCAACGTTCTCCGCAGCGGGCAGAGCCAAGCACGCAATGGCCCCGGGATATCTACGCCTCACTGGACGACGAAGTCGCTCGCTTGGAAGCTTACGCCTCCACCGCGTTCTATCGCCGGTACGACATTGAGCACGGCGACGGTCGTGGCATACCCCACAGCCGGCGGACAATTGACTGCCTTGGGGTCATTCTTGGCCACTGCCTGGAAAAAGTTTTCCAAGTGGAGATGATGTCCCTGCTTGGCGTCAAAGTCGTCCATGATGGCAGCCATCTCTGGACTCTTGGCTTTCAGCGCGGGAACCAGCGGCACGGCCGACAGCCCATCAACCTGGATGCGCTCCACAGCCTGCATCCAATCGGGCACGTCCACGTTGGCACCAGGGATGTAATAGCATTTGCGGGCGTTTTCCGACAGATTGATGGAACCACGGTCGCCATTGAAGCGTTCGTAGTATTCCTGCCAACCGCTAGTGTTGAGCACTTGGTAATACGCGCGGGCGGAACCCTTTTTGCCGGCAAACAGTGTCTGGTATTCGTAGAGCGTGACGACATCCTCATGCCATTCGCGATCTTCGAAGTAGTCATGGCCACCCATGGCCATCAGCCGCGACGGCTCGGCATTGAGAAACCAGCTGAAGATGTCAATCTGATGGCTGCCAAGATCGCCGATCGGGCCGGCCGAGTAACGGCGGTACCAGCGCCAATTCTTGAACTCGTCCATGTTGGCATAGCCGTATTTGGCGAGCATTTCCGGCGTCATCGGTTGCTTCTCCGGCCAAGTGAGCTTCTCTTCAGGCGTACGATTCCACTGGCCGTAGAGCTGGGTCAGCCGCCCGCAGAGATTTTCCTCGTGAATCATCTTATACGCCTGCTGATAGATAGGATTGCTGCGGCGCTGGTGGCCAATCTGCATGACCTTGCCGCTCGCCGCGGCTGCTTTGCACATCTCCGCGGCGGCGGCCAGCTCGTGCGCCATCTCCTTTTCGCAATAGACGTGCTTGCCGGCCTGCAACGCGGCAATACTATGCTCGGCATGAACCCAGTCGGGCGTGGCAACCACCACGGCATCCAGCCCACTTTCCTTGTCAAGCATTTCGCGGTAGTCCTCGTAGGCATTGACGGGCTGCTTGTAAGCCTTGAGGCGACGCGCGGTATAATTGCGGTTGTAATCCCAGATGTCACAGATGGCCTGAAAGCGCAGGCCGGGTATCTTGCGGATGCACTCGGCCAGCACGCGCCCCTGCACGCCGGCGCCAATCAAACCGACCCGGATGGCGCTATTAGCTTCCGTACTGGCCGCCGTCGGCGCCGCCTGAGCAAATAAACGACCACCAAGCATCATTGACCCCACACCGGCTGCGCCGGCGCTCTTCACAAAATCCCGTCGAGTAACATCCATCGTCATCGTCCTTTTTATTTGTTGTATCAAACCAAAATGAATGATTGAGTCATTGGGGCAGAGCCAGTACCAGGTCCGCAATGGGCCCGCCATCGGCGGCACGCACAGCGGCGCCGACGCACCAGTCGCCACCGCCCTGCCCCACCTTGATCATGAGGATATTGTCGCCGGCCTGCAAAGACAGCGGCAGTTGATCCTCATCAACAGTATAGGATCTCGGAACATTCTTTTCACCGACGACCTTGCCATTCAGCCAGGTCTTGGCGCCGTCGTCACTGCCCAACAACAACACTGCTTCCTGGGCTTCGGGGACTCTGACGATGCAGCGCACATAGCAAGTCACCTGCCTTGAGTCAGCCCCGTAGACCTTGCGCAAATCCAGCCGGCCCTTGGCATCGGCCGCCGCCTCTTGCCAAGTGACGGCGGCAGCCTGGTCAGCCAACTCAGGCGCAAAAGCGATGTCATTCAGCGCCGTGAAACTCTTGCCGGCTTCGCGATAGG
>JAAZKQ010000456.1 GCA_012799755.1 Lentisphaerota bacterium
GGCCTCTACAACAACAAGCGGAACCCGAGCAACCCAAGCCACATCATGGACAATGCCATCGGCGAGTGGAACCGTTTCCGCATCCGCATGGTCGGAGAAGTTGTGTCGGTCTGGCTCAATAGCGAGCTGGTTGTGGACGAAGTCATCATGGAGAACTACTGGAACCGCGCCAAGCCCATCTACCCGAGCGGCCAAATCGAATTGCAGGACCATGGCAATCCCATCTGGTTCCGCAACATCTACATCAAGGAATTGTGACGCCGGCAAACGCCTTGGCGGCCGGTGTCCGGAAGGAACGTATCATGTCTGAAATGATGGACCAATTGCAAAGCACCATTACCGGGCGCAGCCCATTGGTGTACATCTACAGCCCCGAGGAAGAACGCATTGTCCGCGCTATTCGTGAACTCGCCGCTGGCCTTGGTGCGCCGGTGCGGCTGTGGTCAAGCGTCATGGGGCTGGAAGGCGCCGCGCCGGAGACCACCGACCCGGTCAAGGCCATTCTGACTATCATCAATGAGGACCAGCGTGGCATGATTGTTCTGCGCGACTTGGCGCCCTTCATGGGCGACCCGCGCGTCGTTCGCGCACTGCGTGAGGCCTATAACGACGGCCGCGCCAAGCACGACCGCGTAATCTTCCTCCTCTGCGCGGATATGAATGTCCCCGAAGCGCTCAAAAAAGAAGTGCATCTGCTGGAAATCGCCCCGCCGGACGAGAACGAAATTGCCGCGCAGATACAAGCGCTAGTCGCAGAAAATCCCGACTACGTCATCCCCGAGGATGTCGTTCGCCAGGTCATTCTGGCCCTCAAGGGCCTTACCGAAAATGAAATCAACTATGTGCTGCACCGTGCCTGCCGCGGCAAAAACATTGGGAAAGACCAGCTGCTGGACGAAATCTTCGCCGAAAAGAAAAACGTGGTCAAAAAATCCGGCTTCCTGGAATTTTCGCCGCCGCGTTGGCATGTGGATGGCATTGGCGGCCTGGACAATTTGAAGGACTGGCTCATCAAGCGTCAGCACATGTTCACCCGCGAGGCGCTGGATGCGGGCGTGCCCATTCCCAAGGGCCTGCTGATGATGGGCGTCAGTGGCTGCGGCAAAAGCCTGGCTGTCAAGACCATCTCCTCCCTGTGGAATATCCCCATGTTCCGCTTGGACATGAATCTGGTGTTCTCCGGCATGTACGGCACCCCGGAAGAGGCCTTCCATCGCGCCCTCAAGACCATTGAGTCCGTCGCACCGGCCGTGCTCTGGATTGACGAAATCGAAAATGCCCTCGGACTGGACGAAACCGGCGACCGCATGGCCTCGCATATCTTTTCAAGCTTCCTCACCTGGATGCAGGAAAAGCCGCCGTTGATCTTCATTGCCGCCACCGCCAATAAAATCCAGGCGCTCCCCGCCGAAGTCCTGCGCAAAGGCCGTTTTGACGAGGTGTTCTTCTGCGACCTGCCGTCAAAAGAAGAACGCGAGGACATCCTGCGCATCCACCTCAAGGCCAATGGCGCCAATCTTGAGGAATTCGACTTCAAGATGCTGCAGATCATGACTGAGGGCTGGAATGGCGCCGAAATTGAGCAGGCAGTGATCTCCGCCCGCACTGACGCCTTCTACGAAAAACGCCCCTTTAACCAGCGCGATCTGAGCAATGTCATCGGCCGCATCGTGCCCTTGTCCGACACCATGGAGCAGCAGATCAAAGCCATTCGCAGCTGGGCCTTTTCACGGGCGACGCCGGCGTCCAAATACGGCAAATCCGCCGCGAAACGAATGTGACCGCGTGCCAACGAACAGCCCCAACACCTCAACAGTAATAGCCTCGCAGCCAAATGACAGGAGTAATCCCGATGTTAAAACTCGTCAAAGCCCGCCGCACCATCCGTTTTTTTGAGCAGAAGCCCGTGCCGGAAGAAGTCCTGCGGCACATGATTGACGGCGCCCGGGTAACGTCCTGCGCCGGCAATATGCAGCAGCTGCGCTATGTGGTCGTCACCACGCCGGATACGGCCGAGCAAGTCTTCGCCCAGACGGCTTGGGCCGCCATGGTGCGCCCCAAGCGCAATCCCGAATGGGGCAAGAACGCCGCCCCGGCCTACATCGCCGTGCTCGGCCCCAGCGACGCTGCGCCCATCATCCACGCCGACGCCGGCGCCGCCATCCAGAGCATGCAGCTCATCGCCGAAGCCAATGGCTTGGGCAGCTGTTGGCTGGGCGCCATTCAGCGCGAACCGCTGCGTAAAATCCTGCAAGTGTCCCCCGCTCAACAGGTCATGTATCTCCTCGCCGTCGGCTACCCCGCCGAAAAACCCACCAGCGAAGACGTTTCCGCCGGCACCTCCCTACGCTACTATCTCGACGATCAGGACGTCCTCCACGTCCCCAAACTCGCCCTTACTGACGTCGCCCGCTGGTGCTGAGCAAGCAGCCACATACTGATTCGCGGCGATGAAGCGACGCGACGGTAAAAGGCTGTTTTGCTGGAACGCAGAACACCGTGAAAATTGTTAAGCCGCACGATGTTGAAGCGGACTACTCCGCGTCGTCGGGCATTTCAAAAGTAAAGCGTCCCAAGCGTCCCAGGCGGTAGTCTTTCAGGAAGGCCACGGCGGCGCGGTCGTGGTCCGGGACGCCACCGGGGAGAAGCAAGCCGCGCCGGGCGGCGAGGGCATCCAACAACGCGGTAATGCTCTCCGGACAGGCTGTCAGCCCCAGCAGCTCCCACTTGACCGCGGCGGCGCTGCGACGCAGCTCCGACCAGAGGAATTCCGCCAGCAGGGTCGGCGGAATCAGTTCCTCTTTGAGCGAGCCGATCAGCGCCAGCATAAGCTCATGGCGTTTATTTTCAATGCGCGGCCAGAGGATGCCCGGCGTATCCAACAGTTCAAGGTCGTTGCTGATGCTGACCCACTGATTCTGGCGGGTGACGCCGGGCTTCGGGCCAACTTGCGCCTTGTTGCGGGCCAGGAGGTGGTTCACCAGCGTTGATTTGCCGATATTGGGAATGCCGCTGATCATGACGCGCGCCGGTCGCATCAACGCGCGAGTCGTGCCGCGCTCCATGCGCATCTGCTGCACGAGCTGACGCCAAAGCTCCGTCAGCCGGCGAACGCTCGCAGTCTTGCGGGCATCAAAAAATTGTACGCGCTCGCCTTGGCGGGCAAAATAGGCTGACCAAGCCCGGGAGGCAGCCGGGTTAGCCAGGTCAGCCTTGTTCGCCAGCAGCAAAAAAGGCCGATTGCTGAGAATGGAGCGCAGGTCGGGATTGCGTGATGACAGGGGCGCACGCGCGTCAATCAACTCTACTACCAGATCAACTAGCTTCAGGGCCTCCTGCATCTGCCGACCAGCCTTGAGCATGTGCCCCGGATACCAGCCGGTCAGCGGATACTGCGAAAAATCGTCCCGAATCGTCATCTATCTTGGTCCTGTCGAAAACCGGAGATGGCGCCCATCGCGGCCAGTGAGGGCAATTCGTTCCACGGCGCAGGCTGAGGAATCTGCAGAATCCAGTCGTCGCCGAGAGTCTGGCGAGCCCAGGCGGCAAAATTCAGCAAGTCCTGGAGGTCCCAGTGCATGGTGGGCTGCCGCCGCTCACAATGAGCGCCATCGTGACAGAGGCCCGGAGTCATACCCAGCAAGCGCAGGGTGCCGCCGCTATGCGTCGCCGCCAGCTGGCGAATCACCCGTTTCGCCAGCGCCACTGTCGCCTTGCTGCCCCAGCAGAGCTGCGGCAGACGCTCGCCCGACAAGCCCAGGCGGCGGGCCGTCGGCACCTTCGCCGCTATTCCGAAATCAATGCTATAGGCGCCGCGCTCGCCCGATACGCCACGGAGATCAACACCGCTCGCATCCGGCAGGAAGGACAGCGGCTGCAAAGCCGGCGCGGCGTTATCCGCGCTTGCCGTCAATGCCGGCGCCGACCAGGCCAGCATGGAGCAGAAACGGTAGTCGCGCAGCTGCGGTTCCAAGCCGGCATCGGCGGGCAGCA
>JAAZKQ010000006.1 GCA_012799755.1 Lentisphaerota bacterium
GGGCGGTCAGAATGACCGCAGGAACAGAGTTATCAATAAGTGACCCCTTACACATTTTTCGCACTATTGGGTGGTATTGGCTTGTTGAGGCTGGGTAAAAATGCTATACTTTGTTTTTCGCGAGGTTCAGGCGGACGCTTGAGCCAGGCGCTGATACTATTTCCCGGCTGCGGGATTTGGCATTGTAGACGAGACGACGGCAAGAAAAAGGCGGAGGACGCCCGGTATGAAAGATGTGAGCACCCGGCCACGGAATTTGTGTTTTGCGGTATCGTTTGTCGGCGTAATACTGCTGATATTGGGAGTCTTCATTATGAAGACGGGCAACTGCTCGTCCATGGTGCCGACGGTGGCATCGGCGCTGACTGTGGTCTTGCTGGGGCTGTTGGGGGCGGGGCGTTGCGCCTTTGCCTATCGCCAAGCGGCGGAGGAAGCCGAGGCGGCGGCGTTTCGCAAGGAACACGGCAAGAGCGAACTGTTTGACGACGCGGATGAGATTGTTCGCATGGCGACGCGTGCGAACATGCAGTACTTGAAATACTTTGTGCCGATCTTCACCTTCGCGCTGGGGATTGGCCTTGTTCTTTTCTGCATAGGCGTCTGGCGGCATTGGCGCGGTCTACCGGCGTTTCCGCTGGCGGTCAATCCCTTGCCGCTGGCGATTTTGTCTATGTGTTGCGCGATTGGCACGTTGATCGCAGGCAGTTATTTCGTTGGCGCGAGCCGCGAGAGTGGCTGTCGTTGGTTGCGTCCTGCCGGCGCGTGGTTGCTTTTCACCTGCCTGTTGTTTTTGGGCACGGGCGTGGCGCTGTTTCTTGAGTATTTCAAGAAAGCCGCCGCTGAAGCCGACATTACGGTGGCGCGGGTGGCCTTGTTCATGCTGCTGGTGTTGGCGGTGGAATTATTGCTGAGCTTTGTGATTGAGTTTTATCGTCCCCGCATGCCAGGTGAAGAAGAGCGGCCCTTGCCGGAGAGTCGTTTGCTGGCCTTGTTCACCGAGCCGGGCGGTGTTGCGCGCAATGTTGCTGCGTCCTTGGACTATCAGTTCGGCTTCCAAGTATCGGAGGTATGGTTCTACCGTTTTCTGGAGCACACGGTGGTGCCTCTGCTGGTCATCATGCTGGTGACTTTGTGGTTGCAGACTTGCTTGGTGGTGATCAGCACCGAAGAAAATGGCATCCATGAGCGTTTCGGCAGGGTGGTTTCTCAAGAGGCGCTCAAACCTGGTCTCTATTTCAAGCTGCCGGCGCCATTTTCGCGCATCAATCGCTTTCCCGTGGATCATGTCCAGCAAATATCCATCGGCGCGGAACATAAGCACGGCGATGCCCATGGCGACGCCGCGCATGATGGTCACCAGCACGCCGGAGAGCATAAGAAAGAGGAGAAGCATGACGCACGGGTGATTCTTTGGAGCAGTGCCCATGCCGATGAAGAAATGAGCTTCATTGTGGCGACGACGCCCGAGGCGGGCGGCAGCGCCGGAATTGACGAAAGCGGCCGGGGCGCACCGACAAGCGTCGGGCTGATTGCAGCGCATATTCCCCTGTATTTCAAGGTGAACAACCTCTACGACTACATGTACCGCCACCGCGACCCGGGCGGCACGCTGAAGAATATTGCCACTCGTGAGTTGCTCAGTTTTCTGGCGGGCGAGGATTTCTGGCGTGTCCTCGGGCCAAAGCGCTTTGAAGGCGGCGAGTTGCTGGAGAAGCGCATCCAGAAGGTGGCGAATGATCTGCATCTGGGCATTGAGGTTGTCTTTGTTGGTCTGGCCGGCTTGCATCCGCCGGTTGCGGTTGGCGGCGCCTTTGACAACGTGGTGGCGTCCCGCGAACAGCAATATGAGCGTGAGTTGAAGGCATTGGCCTATGCGGTGAGCCGTGAGCCGCTGGCCCGCAGCGAGTCGGTAAGCATGGTTGATCAGGCACATGCTTACAAGCAGGAACGCGTGAGTGTTTCCGAAGCCGAGGCCGAGCGCTTTGAACGGCAGCTCAAGAGCTACAATGCCTCGCCCCAGCTATTCAAGCTGGATAGTTTTCTCAACGTCCTCAACGAGAGTGGCCAGCAGGCACGCAAGTATGTGTTGACCAACGAGCAGACCCGCGAGGTGCTCATTCTCAATCTGGAGAAGAAGCTGCGGTCGAGCCTGCTGGACTTGAATCTTGACAGCACGCAATAATAAGCCCTTGGCATGGCCGCAGGGTTAGAGACAATAACTACTGGCAGCAAATTACATAACAGGTTGGTTACAAGACTCTATCAGGAGGATCAAGACGATGAGTGAGCAGCAGTCAAAACATGGAATCAAACTACATTGGCCGGTGGCCTTGCTGGCCTTGCTGGTGGTGATCATTTTCATGGTCGCGTTGATGACTTTCCAGGTCAAAGAAACCGAATACGCGGTGATCAAGACCTTCGGCAAGGCCAAAGTGGACGCCGACGGCAAGATCGTTCAATATGAGCCCGGCCTGCATTTCAAATGGCCTTTCGTGGATCAGGTTTGGCGCCATGACAAACGCCTGCAATGCTACGAATTGACGGTGGGCCAGGAAGAGCAGATCATCACCAAGGACGAATTTCAGATCGTGGTGTCCACCTACGTCCTCTGGCGTATCGGCGATCCCGGCCTGTTCCTGCGGCGCCTGAACTCGACGGAGGAAGCCGAGGCGACGCTGGACGCCGTGGTGCGCAACAGCCGCAACAGCATCCTGCCGCAGCATAACTTTTCCGACCTCGTGAACACCAATGCCAAGGACAGCAAGATGGAGCAGATTGAGGCGGCCATGCTGGCGTCCGTACGTGAGAAGGCACTGAAGGAATTCGGCATTGAGGTGACACGGGTGGGCTTCCGCAAACTCAGTTTCCCGGAGATGGTGACATCGAAGGTCTTTGACCGCATGCGTGCGGAGCGCGAGAGCAAGTCCGAACGCTTTTTGGCTGAGGGCAAGAGCGAGGCCCAGCGTATTCGTTCCGAGGCCGACCGCAAGGCCGCCGAGTTACTGGCGCAGGCAGAAGCCGAGGCCAAGCGCATTCGTGGTGAAGGCGATGAAGCAGCCGCCCGCCATTACGCGGTATTCCAAAAGAATCCCGATTTGGCACTGTTTTTGCGCAATCTCGAGGCATTGAAAGTCAGTCTTGGCGATCAGGACACGCTGATTTTGGATACGAACACGCCGCCCTTCACGCTGTTGAAGCCCGGCGCGAGCCAATTGCCGTCCCCGAAGCAAGACTGAAGAACCGCCGTTATGGAGAGAAGCCATGGACGATAAGACGAAACTGAACACGGCCCCGCCGACAGCGCCGGTTCCGGTTCCCCCGCCGGTGGATGCTCCGGCCGGCGCCGGCATGCAGGCGCTGATGCGGACCCTGCGCGTATTGTTTATGGGGCTGCGGGCCCTGATCATCGTGATTTTTGTGTACCTGATTTTCAGTGGCATGTTCCGAGTTGATGAGCAGAACGAAGCGATGCTGTTTCGTTTTGGCAAGTTGCAGACGCGGGTGTTGGACCCCGAGCGCGGCGAGTCGCCGATTTTGACCAGCGGCCGCTGGTATTGGGCTTGGCCCTATCCGATTGACTGGGTGAAGGAGATCCCGGCCCAGCGTTCGGTGACGGTGTCAACCGAAAGCACTTTTCTGCCTTGGATGAGCGCGAACATGCCGGATCAACCGGCGAACAACTTCCTGCGCCCGGGCGTGGATGGCTACTTGCTGTCCGGCGACACGAACATCATCCATGCCCGATGGGATGTGAACTTTCGCGTCGTTAACGCTGAAAAGTACTATCTGGACTTTTACGACGAGGAAGAGTCCGCCGTTGTGCACAACAAAGCCAAGGCTGCGGACGGTCGGCGTGACCGCGGCACCGAAGCGACCATCCGTAATTTGTTGAATAATGCCGTGCTGGCTGAGACGGCGACTTGGGCCGTCGAAGATTTGCTGACGACCACGCGGACCTTGCCCGACGGTCAGCTTGAAAGTTTGAAGGACAAGGTGGAAGAGCGGCTGGTGAAGTTGTTGGCGGAGGTCGGGCTGGGTGTGCAGGTGCAGTCGCTGAACTTGGTGGAATTACAGACGCCGCAGGCGACCAGCGAAGCCTTCCGGCGGGTGAACGAGGCGTCGGAAACCGGTCGGGCCGAGATGCTCAAGGCACGGACCTACGCAGAAAATGTCGTCCTTGCGGCGCAAGGCCAAGCCTACCGGATTGTTGACGAAGCCCGCAGCTACCGCACCAGCAACGTCGAGCGGGTGAAGGCCGACAGTTCGTACTTCGAGACCGTGTTGGCGGAGTATCAGCGGAATCCCGAGACCATGTTGACGGCGTTGTACACGGATGCGGTTAGCGAGGTGCTGGGCAAAGTCAAGAACAAGTACGTGCTGCATACTCTTCCCGATGGCCGGCAGGAGTTGCGTTTGCAAATCGGCGCGGTGCCGATGAAGGAAGACAACAGCGCTCCAGTGGAAGGCGAAGAATAGACGCGAAGGGCCGAACGGCGAGTCGCGTTGGCATGGCGAGAGTGGATAACAGCAGAGGCAGATAGCAATGGTTGAAACTGTAAAAGCTGAAGAAACGGCGAAAAAGTCCGATAACAAGGGCGGGCGCGCGGAGAAGATCCGGCTGAGCATTGCCTTGTTGGGCGGCATACTGGTGCTCAATTCCTACCTGTCAAAGCTGCTGTTCAGTTCGGCGGTGGATGCGATTGCCCGCGATTTGAGCGCATTCATCGGCGCCTTGATGCTGAGCCTGCCCATTTTCTGGGAAGCTGCGCAGGACTTGATTCGCGGCAAGGTACACATGAACGAGCTGGTTGCCCTGGCGTTGTTGGCGGCTTTTGCCAGCGGCGATTACCGGACGGCCGGCGCCGTGGCTTTCTTCATGCTGATCACCATTACCATCGAAAAACGCACGGCCATTGGCGCCGAGGCAGCCATTGAGGCCGTGGTACGACTGACACCGCGGACGGCGCGGCGCGTCAAAGGCGACAAGGAAGAAGAAGTTGATGCGTTGAATGACCTGCGCATTGACGACGTTTGTCGTGTGCGCCCCGGAGAGAATTTCCCTGCCGATGGTTTGATTTTGAGCGGTGTGAGCACCGTGAATCAAGCGACGATCACCGGCGAGTCATTACCGGCGGACAAAAGTCCCGGCTCGGAAGTCTTCGCGGGCACGCAGAACCTGACTGGTCTGGTGGACTTCCGGGTGACACGCATTGGTCAGGACACGACCCTGGGCAAGGTCCGCAGTCTGATTGCGGATGCCGAGCGCACAAAGTTGCCGATCATGCGGGCCATTGACAACTATGTGGGCTATTACACGCCGACGATTCTGATGATTGCCGGTTTGGCGTGGTTCATTACCGAGAAGATTGATCGGGTGATTGCGGTGCTGGTAATGGCGGTGCCGGCCGCGCTGGTGATTGCGACGCCCTCAGCGGTGATTGCCGCCATTGCCGCGGCCTCGCGCCTGGGTATTCTGATTAAGGACGTGT
The DNA here is from genome assembly GCA_012799755.1 of Lentisphaerota bacterium. GTDB lineage: Bacteria > Verrucomicrobiota > Lentisphaeria > Oligosphaerales > Oligosphaeraceae > Oligosphaera. The sequence continues at coordinate 5,490 of JAAZKQ010000006.1, forward strand.
CCTACATTGAGATAGCCGCACGAATCAAGGCGGTGGTCTTCGACAAGACCGGCACTTTGACCGAAGGCAAACTTGAGGTGGCGCGCCTGCAACCGCTGGAAGGCGTGGAGTTGGCTGATTTGCTGCTGGTGGCGACGACTGTCGAGCATCATAGCAACCATCCGGCTGCCGAGGCGATGCGCAAGCTGGCCACGGAAGCCGGCATCCAATGGCAGGACCCCGAAGAATACGAGGAAGTGGTCGGCAAGGGTGTGAAGGCGACTTTCAGGGAGCAGAAGTGCCTGGTTGGCCGCGCAACCTGGCTGCGGGAAGAGGGCGTTGACACCAGCGCCATGGATAAGACCTTGCTGGAGGGCGAGGAAGAAGGTCTGAGCGTGGTGTCGGTGGCGCGCGACGGTCGTTGCATGGGCTGGATTGGTCTGCGTGATGCGATTCGGCCGGTGAGCGCCGAGGCGGTGGCGATGCTGAAAGAGCTGGGCGTCAACCAGTGCTGCATGGTCACGGGTGACAACGACCGCGTGGCCCAGAATGTCGCCGCGCAAATCGGCATTACCGAAGTGCGTTCCAGATGTCTGCCGGAAGAGAAGGAACAGTATGTTCGCGATCTTAAGCAGAGCGGCGTGAGTGTGGCGGTGGTTGGCGATGGCGTTAACGACGCGCCGGCCCTGGCTGCCGGTGATCTGGGTATCGCCATGGGCGCCTTTGGCAGCGACATTGCAGTGCAGAGCGCCTCGGTGGCCTTGATGAACAACGACTTGCGGCGCGTGCCCTTCCTGATTGGCCTGGCGCGCCGGACGCGCATGCTGGTGAACCAGAATCTGGCCATCGGTTTGGGCTTCATTGTTGTCGGTGTATATTTCGCCACCCTTGGTCATGTCACGCCGGTTGGCGCGGCCTTGCTGCATAGTGTGAGCTCGCTGTTTGTGATCTTCAACAGCGCCCGGTTGGTTCGCTCCGGCGAGACTATGGACCAGCAGGAGACAACGAAGAACTGAGGCGCCGCCGGCGTCCTGGCTGTGAGGACAACAACAGCTTGATGTTTTGATTTCAGGAGTGTAGGCCCTATGGCGAATAAGCAAATGGACAACATCGTCGTCGAAGCGGTCGGTTTGACCAAGGTCTTCAAGGACTTCTGGAATCGGCCGAAGGCGCGGGCGGTGAACGGCATTGATTTCACTATCAAGCAGGGGCAGGTCTTCGGGCTGTTGGGACCGAATGGCTCGGGCAAGTCCACCACCGTGAAGATGATTCTTGGATTGCTCTATCCGACACGCGGCGTGCTCAAGGTCTTTGGCGAGGAGCCGCGGAACGTTGATATGAAAAGCCGTATCGGCTACTTGCCGGAAGAGACCTATCTGTATCGCTATTTGACGGCGATGGAAACCCTGGACTTCTTTGGCGCGCTCTTCGGCTTGAGCGAAGAGATGCGACGTGAGCGCGGCGAACAGCTGCTCAACATGGTTGGCTTGGCCCATGCCTTCAATCGGCCGGTGGGCGAATTCTCCAAGGGCATGGCGCGGCGCATTGGCTTGGCGCAGGCTTTGGTGAACGACCCGGACCTGGTGATTCTCGATGAACCGACCAGCGGCTTGGATCCCATTGGCTGCCGTGAAGTCAAGGATGTCATCCGGCTTCTGGCCAGCCGCGGCAAGACGGTCATTCTTTGCAGCCATCTGTTGGCCGACGTGCAAGACGTCTGCGACGAGGTGGTGGTGCTTTATGGCGGCAAGGTGCGCGCGGAGGGTCCGCTCAAGAGCATCCTGAGCGAAGAAGACAAGACCCGCATTGTCTGCCCGACACTGGGCGACAGCGAGGTGGCGGAACTGAGGGAGTGGCTGGCCGCTAAGGGCGTGAAGAGCGACGCAGAGATCAAAATTGACCATCCGGTACGCAATCTTGAAGACTTCTTCCTGGAGGTCGTAAGGCAGGCGCGTGAACAGAGCGTGGATACGGCCGGCGCCCAGGCCGGCGGTGAGATTCCGGACTACTTGGCCGACAAGGGCACGGCAGTGCTCAACGCCCTCCGTCGCTCCGAAGTGGCGCAGAAGGCCATGGCGGATGAGGAGCCCGAAAAACCCGCAGCGCCCGTCATTGATGTGAGCAAGCTCGAAAAACTCGACGGCTCGGCGCCGGCAGCCCCGGCGGCGAAAGTCGAGGAC
>JAAZKQ010000457.1 GCA_012799755.1 Lentisphaerota bacterium
AGCGACAACTCCGTTTCCTGCCGCCAGTCCAATGGCATCCCCGGCACATAGCGCACATCGAGCCAGTCCGATGCGTGTGCCGTCAGATAAAAGGTGAGCTTGAGGGAGTACATGCCCTCTTTGCCTGGCGCCGGCGCGACTTCGGCCTGGACATTGCCGCAGCCAAGAGTCTCGCCGCTGTATTCCCATGCCGTCTGCGACGTGACAAAATCAACGCCATGCGCCGCCAGGACGCTCAGCAGACATAACACAACAAGTCGTTTGCAGATCATGGTGATGCCCTCATTTTCCGGCTGCTTCTGAACTCATGCCCCCGCCGACCCGATGCCTGCGGAGTATAGGCAAGACAAAATACCCAATATAAAAGACGAACGGCACAATTACACCCGCCCAGTAGCGCTGTGGTGTACGTTGCGAGAGACGGTGCGCTTGGTTTGCGCTTGCGGGGTCATGTCACGCTGCGGGCTACAAGCCCGCAGCACAACCGGGAGACGGGATGATCTGCGGGGCAGAGAGGATACGCAGACTCGTACTTTTCTGATTGCCGCACGCAAGCGTACGGCCACGGAACGCCGGCTTTCGTGGCTTCTTCTTCGTGCCTTTGCGTGAGACACAACACAGCCGGCGGTATGAATTGTCGCGCAGCGGCGAGACATGCCGCAGAAAATCAGCGGAATAAGAAGGGCAGACACCCAGGCTCTCCCCACGCCAAGCAGCCCACCCTGAAAATAATCTGCAGGCGGATCGGACGGATCAGGAGAATCATCTGGCGGATCGGACGGATCGGACGGATCAGGCGGATCGGGCAAATCCGTCTGCTTGATCGGACGGATCAGGAGAATCATCTGGCGGATCGGACGGATCAGGCGGATCAGGCAAATCCGTCTGCAAAAAACTTTCCCCACGCCAAACAGCCCACCCTGAAAATAATCTGCGTTAATCTGCGTAATCTGCGGATAAAAAAGAACAGCCCACCCCAAAATAATCTGCGCAAATCTGCGTAATCTGCGGATAAAAAAGAACAGCCCACCCTGAAAATAATCTGCGCAAATCTGCGTAATCTGCGGATAGAGACGCGCTAGTCGCGGCAGAACAGATTGTATTTGAGGATGTACCAGATGGCGGCGACGCCATCGCGCCAGCCGATTTTTTTGCCCTCGTCATAGCAGCGCGCCTCGTAGGCGATGGGCACCTCGTAGATGCGGGCGCGGCGGCGGGCGAGTTTGGCGGTGATTTCGGGCTCGAAGCCGAAGCGATTGCATTCGAGGGTGAAGCTGGTGAAGAGATCGGCGCGGATCATCTTGTAGCAGGTTTCCATGTCGGAAAGATTGAGGTTCGAGCAGATATTGGAAAGCAGGGTGAGGACTTTGTTGCCGAAGTAGTGCCAGAAGGTATCCACGAGAATTTCGCGGCCTGAGTAGCGGCTGCCGAAAACCGCGTCGGCCTTGTCTGCCAGCAACGGCTTGATCATCGTGGGGAATTCGGCGGGGGAGTATTCAAGGTCGGCGTCCTGGATGATAACCACGTCGCCGGTGACCATTTTTTGCGCGCTGCGAATGGCTGCGCCCTTTCCCTGATTCCGTTCATGGTGGAAGATTTTGAGGTCGGGTGAGGGCGGCATGGCTTCGAGTATCTCGCGGGTGCCATCGTTGGAGCAGTCATTGACGACAATGATTTCGAGGTCCGACAGACCGCAGTTCCGGACTTGGTCAATGACGGTGGCGATGGTCTGGACTTCGTTGTAGGCCGGAATGATGACGCTTAGTTTCATATCGTGAACGAATCGCTGCGATGGGTTGAAGTGTGGCCGTGGCCGTTGCCGCCGGGGACGACCTATACATTAGCCGTCGCGCGCCGATGCGTCCATAGTTCGCCGGAACAATTCGCCCAAAGGGCCATGACCAAGTATATTTTCCGTTTTGGAACAACGGGCCGGCGTGGGCGTTCTAAAGGCGTTGTCGCCGCTCGCAGACAGAGACTTTGGAGGCTTCGTGGATAACGTCTTGTTCACTCTCAGCATGATCTGGAAGATCATCTTCATCGCGTTCTTTTTTGGCTTTTGCATCTTCATTCACGAGTTTGGCCATTTGCTGGCCGCGCTGTGGCGGGGGCTGCATGTGGAGAAGTTCTCCATCGGTTTTGGCAAGCGCCTGTGGGGCTTCACCTACCGCGGGGTTGAGTTTGTGGTGAGTTTGCTGCCTTTTGGCGGCTATGTGATGCTGCCGCAACTGGACCCGACGGACGAGCCGAAAACCAGCGCCGGCGAGGCGCTGCCGCCGGGCAAGCCGAGCGCACGCGCAATCGCGGCCTTTGCGGGGCCCTTCTTCAACGTCCTCTTCGGCTTTGCGCTGGCGACCGTCATGTGGCTGGTGGGAGTTTGGGAGCCGACGCCGGCGACGTCCTGCGTGGTGCTGTCGGTGCCGCCCACCCTGCCTCTCTATCAGGACGGCTTGAAGTTTGAAGACACGATTATCGCGCACAACGGCGAGCCCGTTGACGCGACCTGGGAAGAGCTCTGCGAGAAGATCGCGGTTGACGCGCCGCCACAGACCCTGACGGTGAAACGCAAGGACGGGCCGGTTGAACTGACGATGACGCCCGTGCCCAATCCTGAGTGGCTGGCTGGTCTGCGGGCTGGCGACCGCATTGTCGCCGTCAATGGCAAGCCTTTTACCCGAGGCGTGGACGAGGTGAGCAAGGAATATGTCTACAGCAAGACGCCGGAAGTAACCCTGACGGTGGAGGACGGCAATGGCCGGCGGCGCGATTTGCAATATCTGCCGGCGCCCAACCCACGGGTTGAGGACCTCGGGCTGCCCTTTTTCACGGCGCGCAATCCCGTGGCGGTCAGCGCGGTGGTGCCGGACAGTCCGGCGGCGCGGGCGGACCTGCGAGCCGAAGACCAGCTGCTGGCGATCAACGGCAAGACGATCACCAGCGCACGCATGTTCCTGAATGAGATTCAGACCCTGGCCGGGCAACCGGTGCGCCTGCTGGTGACCCGCAAGCACAAAGAGCTGGAGCTTGCCGGGCTGGAGTTGCCGACGCGTGAGGGCGACGCCGAGATCAGCATGGAGCAGATCGGCGTGGTCTTCACGGTGTTTGTGGACGGGGTCATACGGGACATGCCCGCCTATGCCGCCGGCATCCGCCACGGCGACCGCATCAAGAAAGCCAACGGTCGCGATATCACGGACAGCGCGATGTTCACCGAACTCGTGCGCGAAACCCGGGGTGCGCCACTGACACTGCTGATTGAACGCAATGGCAACGATATTGAGCTGAGCGGGCTTTCAGCCGTCCCGCGGGAGATCAATGGCAACACCATCTACTTTGTGGGCTTGACGCTGTCGGATAATGTGACGAAGGTCATTGGTCATCCCTCGCCTTGGGCGCAATTCATGGAGGTGGTCAGCACCACCGGTCGCACCCTCGGGCTGCTGTTTTCACCGTTGACGGCGCGTCTGAGCGGCAAGGAGCTGCCGGCCAATCGCGCCCAGGTGAAAGTGGAGCACATGAGCGGCCCGCTGGGCATCATCATGATGCTCTGGTACAAGCTGAAACTGGAAGGCATCCGCGGCGGCCTGTCTTTCATCATCCTCATATCCTTCAGCTTGGCGCTGATCAACCTCTTGCCTCTGCCCATCTTGGACGGCGGGCACATCGTCTTCGCGGCAATTGAGGGTGTTACGCGACGGCGTTTGCCGGCGAAATTCCTCGGCGTCATCCAGAATGTCTTTGCTTTCCTGCTCATCGCTCTGATGCTCTACATCACCTTCTTTGACAGCAACCGGCTCTACCAGCGCGCCAAGCTGATGTTCCAAGACAAAGGCGAACAGCGTGTCGAACCCGCCAAGAAGCCCGAAGCCGCCCCGGCAGCGGAAGCCGCACCTGCACCGGAAACCGCCCCTGCGGCGGAGAAGGACGCGGCGCCATGACGGTTGGACACAAGCAGTTGCAGATTGCGATTGACGGCCCGGCTGCGGCCGGCAAAAGCACGGCCGCAAAGAATTTGGCGGCGCGTCTTGGCGGCTACTATGTGAATACCGGCGACATGTACCGCACGCTGGCCTGGGCGGCGCTGCGCGCCGGCGTTGATCCACGGGTGGACGAGGACGGCGTCGCCGCGCTGCTGCCGCAGTGGGACATGCGTTATCAGGCAGCTGCCGGCGGCGGCTTGCAGCTCTATTTCAATGGCGCGGCCGTGCGGCAGGAAGACATCCGTGCGCCGGAGATCGCCGCCGTGGTCAGCTACATAGCGCAGATTCCCGCCGTGCGGGCGTGGATGCTGTCCCGTCAGCGCGAATGTCGGGCCCTCGGTGTCATCGTCATGGAAGGGCGCGACATCGGCACCGTGATTTTCCCCGATGCCAAGTACAAATTTTTCATTACCGCATCGCCTGAAGAGCGCGCGCGCCGGCGTTTTCTGCAAAAGGGCGAAGTTGCCGACGGGGCGACGCTGGCTACGGTCGCCGCCGAGATTGCCGAGCGTGACCGCATTGACTCCACACGGGCGACGGCGCCGCTCAAGCCGGCGGCGGGGGCTCTGGTGCTGAAAACGGACGGTATGGACCAGGAGGCCGTCGTCGAGGCTCTCTTGGCGCACATGGCCGAGGAGGATCGTCCATGAGCGCGCAATGGTTTGGTCAGCTGGAGTATCGAGTGCCCTATGCGGACACGGATCAGATGGGCGTGGTTTACTACGCGAATTACCTGGTCTATTTCGAGCGTTCGCGCAATGAACTGATGCGCGCAATGGGGCTGACCTACAAGGAACTTGAACAACGGCAGCTGGGCCTGCCGGTCGTCAGCGCTCATATTGACTACAAGACGCCGGCGCGTTATGACGACCTGCTGACGATTCGCGCCGAGCTGGCGTGGATTCGCGGCGTGCGCCTGCAAGTGGACTGTAGCGTCCGCCGCGCTGAGCAAGTGCTGGCGACAGGATACACCATCCATGCCGTCATTGATCTGCATAGCCTGCGCCCCGCGCGCCTGCCTGACGAACTCATGGCCATGTGGTCGCAGGCCGTCGTCACTGCCCAAGAGCAGCCAACGATTGTCCACAATGTGTAAGGAGCACTAATGAGTTGGCATCTTCTCTATCTTATGGCGTGGCTGGCTGCGGCAGTGCTCAGTTGGCTGGCGACTTGGTGCTGCCGCCGGTTGGCGCCGCGCTGGGGCTTTGTGGACAAGCCCAAGAACGAGGCGCACAAGGCGCACAAGCAGCCTACGCCGGTGCTGGGCGGCCTGGGCATGTGCGTGGCTTGGCTGGCCGTCATCGGCGGCGGCATTATCGCCGTGAAGATCATGCCGGGCGTCCTGGGCGAGGACATTCGTCGCTTTCTGCCCGGTATAGCCAGCGTGAAAGGCCCCCTGCTGGTGATCATGGCCGGCTCAGTCGCCATCACCGCGCTGGGTGTCTATGACGACCGCAAGGCCATGAGGGCACTGCCGAAATTTCTTGGTCAGGCCCTGGTCGCCGGGATGACGGCATGGTTTGGCGTGCGCATAACCTGCCTGGGCCCCAATCCGGTGGTGAATTGGCTGGTGACGACGCTGTGGATCATGACGGTCATCAACGCGCTCAATTTCTTTGACAACATGGACGGCTTGGCCGGCGGCACGGCGATGATTGCCGCCTTCTTTCTGCTCTTCATCGCGGCGATACGCGGTCAGCACTTCGTGGCGATGTTGGCGGCGGCGACCTGCGGCGTCAGCGCGGGGTTTCTGTTGCACAACGCGCCGCCGGCGCGGATTTTCATGGGCGACGGCGGCAGTCACTTCCTCGGCTACAGCCTGGGAGTCATGGGCACGTTGACGACCTTCTACGTGCCGGGCGAGAATCCGACGCCGGCGCCGCTGCTGATTCCGCTGCTGGTGCTGCTGTTGCCCCTCTTTGACGCGGTTACGGTGGTCTGCATCCGTCTGCGGGCGGGGTTGCCGATCTACGTCGGTGACAACCGGCACATATCGCATCGTTTTGTGCAAATGGGGCTGTCGCGGCCATCGGCGGTGCTGCTGGTCTGCCTCCTGTGTTTCATCGGCGGCTGCGGCGCCTTGACGTTGTTATGGCTGCCGCCGAGCGGCAGCCTGCTGATTATGGCGCAATTGGCGGCCATGCTGGCGGCGATTTCCATTATTCAATTCAATCGCACGAAGGACTGATCATCATGCAGCTCAACGAAGCCCATTTGCAGAATTTCTGCCGCGCGGCGCTGGCCGAGGACGTCGGCAGCGGCGATGCCACCACGCTGGCGGTGGTGCCGGAAGGCTTGGAAACCGAGGCGCATTTTGTCGCCCGCAAGGAATGCGTCTGCGCGGGTTTGCCCGTGGTGCGGACACTGTTTGGCGAGCTCGACCGTAAGCTGCTGTTCGTGGAGCAGGTCAAGGAGGGCGAGCTCTGCCCGCCGGGTACCCGCATGGCGACGATCATCGGCAACGCCCGGGCCATCCTGACCGGCGAGCGGACGGCGCTGAACATCCTCCAGCGCCTTAGCGGCATTGCCACCTTGACGCGGCAATACGTGCAGACACTTGACGACCCGCATACGAAAATCCTCGATACGCGCAAGACTACGCCGGGCATGCGCATGCTGGAAAAGTACGCCGTCGTCATGGGCGGCGGACAGAATCACCGCATCGGCCTTTATGACCGCATTATGATCAAGGACAACCACCGCGAGATGGCCAAATACGCCGGGCCGGACTCCATCGCCCGCGCCGTCCGCGCCTGTCGCGCGAAGTACCCGCGCTTGGAAATCGAGGTTGAAGCCGACAGCATGGACGACGTCGCCGCCGCTGCCGCCGTCGGCGTGGAGTATATTCTGCTGGACAATATGAGCGATGAGGAGATGGCCGAAGCCATCAAGCTGGTGAGCGGTCGCGCGCGACTGGAAGCCAGCGGCAATATTACTTTGGAACGCTTGCCGCGGCTGCGCGGCATGGGCTTGGATTACATCAGTGTCGGCGCTCTGACCCACAGCGCACCGGCGGTGGATATCGGTTTGGATATCCTGAACTGACGAGCGGTCGTGGCATAAAACGTTGCGGCAAAGACAAGCGGAGGATATGCAGATGCGTACAAGACAACATTGCTTTGGCTTACTCATGCCGGTGCTGTTGGCCTTGGGGATAAGCAGCCAGGGCAAGGACATCATGGGCGACTGGCGCGGCTCCCTCAAAACGCCTGACGGCGCCACGCGAACAGTATACGCGCAAGTGATCAACTGGGGCAAAGGCGAGTACCAGGCGACTGTCCTTGAAAACATCTACAGTCAGCCGGTGCCCGAGAAGCCCCTGCTGGTTCTGCGCGGCAAACGCGATGGTCGGCGCGTGACATTCGCTGACGCTCAGGCGGCCATCACCGCCACTGCTTTTCGCGGTGCGACGGCAATCGGCGAGCTGGATTTGCAGCCCTATCGTTGGGTCTCGCCCACGCTTGGCCTGGCCGCGCCGACCGGCGCTGAAGTGATCATCGGTGGCGACAAGGGCCTGAGCGGCCTGCGCGCGCCGCGCCGCGCCGGTGGGGTCATTGACCTCAACAAGAATCTGGCAAAGGTCACGAATTGCGCGGCCTATCTGCGCAACAGCCTGTTTGTTGACGCGCCCTGCCAGGCGCTGCTGCGTTGTGGCAGCGATGATGGCATCGTCATCTTCCTCAACGGCGAGAAAGTCTACGAGAAGGCCGTGCCGCGACCGCTGACGGCGGATGAAGACCGCGTTGAGCTGTCCCTGCGCGCCGGCGAAAACGTCCTGATGCTGAAGGTATTGCAGGGCGGCGGCGACTGGTCGGCGCAGGCCCGCGTGCTTGATGTGCGGGGCCGCCCCCTGGCCGGGTTGCGTTATCGCTTGCAGCCGGAGGGCGTGCCGATGCCGGCGGACGGCGCTATTCTCGCTTGGGAAGCATCCGGTCCCTACACGCAGGCCGGCAAGAGCGGCATGGCGCTGGCCGGACACGCTTTCGCGCCGGAAAACGACCCGGCAGGAGCCACTTGGAAGCTGGTGGAAAACCGCCAGCCCGGCGGTGATCGCTGGAAACTCCTGGACGACGGCAGCATTGAGATGCTTCCCAAGGGCGGCAGCATGGTCAGCAACTACGAATTCGGTGACGGCACGTTGCATGTGGAGTTCTGCACGCCTTGCATGTTCGAGGCGCGTGGTCAAGGTCGCGGCAACAGCGGCGTCTATCTGCAAGGACGCTATGAAATACAGATTTTGGACAGCTATGCTCTCGCCGGCAAGGACAACGAATGCGGCGGCATCTACCAGTTGGGCGCGCCCCTGGTGAACATGTGTCTGCCGCCCGGCCAGTGGCAGACCTATGATGTGGAGTTCATCGCGCCGCGTTTTGACGCCGCCGGCAACAAGACGGCCAACGCAATAGCGACAGTTCGCCACAATGGCGTGCTCATTCACGACCGCCTGGAGTTGCCGAAAGCCACCGGCGGCGCCATGGGCAAAGAAGTCGCCAAGGGCCCGCTTTCGCTGCAAGACCATGGCAATCCTGTGCAATTCCGCAACGTGTGGTTCCTGCCCAAACCGTGATGGTTTTTGTGCGGAGAGCCCTCACACGGCTCACGCCATTAATCCCTGGCAAACAAATGGCAATATGCGAAATCTTGCGATAGAAAGAAAGGCTTGGCACAGTAGTTCTGAATCCCTTTTAGCCACTACACGTTTTCTCACACAATTTCGCACATTTACTAACAAACAGCAACTATTGTTTCAGGACAACACAATATGAAATTGGACCCGACCAAACTTGCCGATTGGCAGATCGCCGAAGCTGCCGAAGCGAACATGAAAAGCGTCAGCCAGCTCGCTGCCGAGCTGGGCCTGCACGCTGCCGAACTCATACCTATTGGCCGACAACTGGCGAAAATTGACCAGCGGCATCTGCGCGAACGCTTGGTGAACAGTCCTCAGGGCAAGTACATCAACGTAACCGCGATCACGCCGACGCCGCTTGGCGAGGGCAAGACTACCACGACCATTGGTTTGGTGCAGGCGCTTGGCCGGCGCGGTCATCGTGTCACCGGCGCTATCCGCCAACCTAGTGGCGGCCCGACCTTCAACATCAAGGGCTCGGCCGCCGGCGGCGGTCTGGCGCAATGTATTCCGCTGACGCCTTTCTCCATGGGCCTGACCGGCGATATTGACCGCATTGTCAACGCGCACAATCTGTCCATGGTGGCTCTGACAGCGCGCATGCAGCACGAGCTAAACTATGACGACGAAGCCCTGGCCAAGCGCAATCTGCGCCGCCTGGACATTGATCCGGCGCGAGTGCAAAGTCGTTGGGTGATGGACTTTTGCGCACAGGCGCTGCGCAATATCACCATCGGCAAGGGCGGCAAGATGGACGGCTACGAGATGGATTCGGGTTTTGCCATCGCGGTGTCCAGCGAGCTGATGGCGATTCTGGCCGTGGCGGACAGCCTTGCCGATATGCGTGAGCGCATTGGCCGTATCGTCATGGCTCACAGCCGCTCAGGCAAGCCGGTGACGACCAGCGACCTCGAAGTCGCCGGCGCCATGTGCGCCTGGATGGTTGATGCGCTGGACCCGACGCTGGCGCAGACCCTTGAGGGCCAGCCCGTACTCGTCCACGCCGGGCCTTTCGCCAATATCGCCATCGGGCAGAGCTCGGTCATTGCCGACCAGATAGGCACACGTCTCAGCGACTACCACGTCACCGAAAGCGGCTTCGGCGCTGATATCGGCTACGAGAAGTTCTGGAATCTCAAGTGCCGCTATTCCGGCCTGCGACCTGACGCAGTGGTGATTGTGGCGACCATTCGCGCCCTGAAGATGCACGGCGGCGGGCCGGAGGTCAAGCCCGGCCTGAAGCTGGCCGAGGTCTACACCCAGGAAAATCTCGGCTTGCTGGAACAGGGCTGCGAGAATCTGCTGGCGCATATTGAGACTGTACAGAAGAGCGGCGTGCGACCGGTGGTCTGCATCAACAGCTTCTACACGGACACGGCGGCCGAAGTCGCTTTGGTGAAGCGTTTGGCGGAGCAGGCCGGCGCCTATGCGGCTTGTTCGGAACATTGGCTGAAGGGCG
>JAAZKQ010000458.1 GCA_012799755.1 Lentisphaerota bacterium
GGCAAAGGTGAAATCAGAGACCACGAGGGAGGCCCTCCACCAGAAGCTGAGCATCCCGGGGCCGGTGACGCTTGTTTGCAACCAGGACTCCCGGGAGTTGGTGTGCTTCGAGAAGGATTCCATGCGGTCGTCGCTGGGGCTGCCGTACTCGAAGCTGTTGTCAGGCGTCCAGGGGACGATCACATCGGTGCTGAAGTCCAGATCGTCATTGTCGAGCGCGGCATTGATGGCGGAGGTGTCAATGTAGCGTCGCATGACGGTCGGGCCGCAGGGCAATTCCTCGTCGCCAAGGGCGCGGAAGGGGGCGAGGGACACCGTGGCATAACCGCCGTTGAGGGTGATCGTGCCGTTTTCGACGGCGGGACTGTCCAGCGCCGGCGCGAAGCCATCCAGGGTGTAGCGGAGGGTGACGCCATTGCTGTCCGTGCCCTCCATGCCCGCCAGAAGGACGAGTTGGTTGCGGAAGAAAGGCTCGGCATCGCCGCTGATGCCGTCCTGGCGAGCGATGGTCGGGACGATGACGCCGCCGCCGCCGGCGAACATGCTGACGGCATAGCCGCCATAGGTCGGCGGCTCGGCGCCCTCATCCAACTTCGCTTCCCAGGATGCCCGGTGGGCTGAGTTGTAGTTGATCACCATGGGGCCATTCCCGGCGCCGCCGCTGAGTTCAGGCGCGGCACCGAGAAAATAGGCGTTGGCCGGCTTGCAATTCCAGGTATCAACGTTGAAGGCGCTGGCATGGAGTTGGGTCACTGACGGCGGCACAATCAGCAGGCCGGTGGAGGGCAGCCCATCGTTGAAGCCGGCCAGATAGGAATTGGCGAATGCGTAAGGGCCGATCTGTTCCGTGCCGTCAGGTATCTGGTAGCTCGCTGTTTTGCTCTGCGGCCAGGCAAGGAGGGTCTTGCCGTCGGCGCTGAAAAGGACGCCATCGTCGGCCTTGAGGTGGGTGTTGCCCGGGGCGACTTCATAGGCGGTCAGGGACGAGATATCCTGCCAGGCAGCAAGTCCTGAGAAGGCGGTGGCGTCCATGCTTCGCAGCGAGGCCGGCAACCTGATAGTTGAAAGACCGGCGCATCTGAAAGCATTTTTGCCAATGACTTCCAAGCCTTCGCTGAGGGTGAGGTTGAGTTTGGGGTAACCAGGAAGGCGGGCGAAACAACCTTCGGGAATCTCTTTCAGGCCTGGCGGGGTGACGATGTTCGTGAGGGGGGTGTCGAAGTGCTCAGGGGGGAAGAACAAGGCAAAGGCGTATCTGCCCAAGGTGTTGAGACTGGTCGGCAGGGCGCCGTCGAAATCCGTGTCAATAAATGCGTTTTCGCCAATAGTGGTGACGCTGTTGGGAAGTTGGGTCGGGGCGACAGGCCAGCCGAAGCTGTCTGCGAAGGCGCCGTCGTCAATGGTTTTGAGGCCCGCCGGCAACACCATGCCCGAGACATCCTCGCCGTACATGGCCAGAGGGGCGATGCGCTTGACGGAGGCCGGCATATTGGGTACGCCTCTCCTTCCGCCTGGCGGCGGCTCTGCGTTTGCGGCGGCATACAGGACATCGCCGGCGCTGTTCAGCAGATAGCCGTCAGCCATGCGGAAATGGGGGTTGCCGGCGTCAACGGAGATGGCCCTGGTGGGGCAGGGGTGGCCGCCGAGATGAGCAAGACTGGCCGGCAAGTCCAACGCAGTAAAGCTCACCCAAAGGCCCAGGCTGGTCAGCGAGGTCGGCAGGGGCAGAGACTCCAGGTAACATTCGTAAAAAGCGCAATCTGCGATGTGCGTGACGCCCGCCGGGAAGGCGATGCGGGTGAAAGCGTGAACGTTGGCGCCGGCATCCGGGTCGTAGTATCTATTCCAAGCCAGGATTCGGGGACCGATGTGGGTCACTCCATTGGGAATGGTAAGCAGGCCGTCCACCGCTGCGGCTCTGGCGGCGAGTGTCGGCCAGAAAATCAGGTGAGTGCCGTTTTTGATCAGGGCGCCGCTGTTCGGCTCAATGGCGAAGTTGGGGTTGCCGGATGCCACGGTGATGATTAACTCGGTGTGGGGGGCATTATGCTGGGCGAAGAAGGGGTTGCCGCTCAGGTCTTGCAGCGAGGCGGGGAGGGAAATACGGGTCAGTTTATAGTTGCCCAAGCCCGCGTCGGCGATAAACAAGACGCCCTCCGAAACAGTGAGGTCGGTCACAGGGGTATTACAGAAGCCCTTGGGCTCCCCGCCGTGCCCCATGTCTTGATCAATGACTACCTTTGGCACGCCCGGGCCGATGGCGATGAAGGGCTGTCCGCCCAAGTGGGTCGGGGTGGTCACAACCTCTTCGTTGCCCAAATA
>JAAZKQ010000459.1 GCA_012799755.1 Lentisphaerota bacterium
GCCCGCGAGCCGCGTTCGCGCGGTTATTTCCATCTCAGGTGTCGCCGATCCCGGGCCCGACGCCGCAGCCTTCCCCGGTCGCTATCGCGCTCTCTTCGGTCGCGATACCACTCAGGCCGACCTTGACAGCATCTCGCCCATCCCCCTTCTGCGGCCTGACAGTCCTCGCCTGCTGCTCACCCACTGTCATCACGACACGATTGTGCCCATTGCCTCCGCCACCCACTTCATCAATGCCGCCAAACAGGTCGGCGCTCCCGCCGAAAGCTATTTCTACGAGCGCTGGAACGACGGCCACTGCATCTGGATTCCCGGCAGCAATCCCCACAAACTCCACCCGGATATCGAAGAAGCTATCCAGCATTTTCTTCTCGGGCGAGTAAAGTAATACTCGCTGACGTGCCCAAGGGGGCATAAGGTCCAAGTAAACAAGGAGTATCCTCACATGATCCGTGTCACCATCTGGAACGAGTTCGTCCACGAACAGGAACAAAACAAGCTCGGCGAAGTCATTCGTCAATTCTATCCCACTGGTATTCACGCCTATCTGCGTGACGCCCTCAAGGCCGACGATCTCGACATCCGCATCGCCAGCCTCGACAAAGCCGAGCAAGGCCTGCCCGACGCTGTCCTCAATAACACCGACGTGCTTCTCTGGTGGGGCCATTGCGCCCATGCCAAGGTAGACGACGCCCTCGTTGACCGCATTCAGCTACGAGTCCAAGCCGGCATGGGCCTGGTTGTCCTTCACTCCGGCCACTATTCCAAAATCTTCCGCCGCATGATGGGCACCAGCTGTCGTCTGCGCTGGCGTGAAGTCGGCGAAAAGGAACGCCTGTGGGTCGTCGCCGGCAACCACCCCATCACCCAAGGTGTCCCCGAAACCTTTACCCTGCCCCATTCCGAAATGTACGGCGAACCTTTTGATATTCCTGACGACGGCAAGCTCATCCTCGCCTCGTGGTTCGAAGGCGGCAATGTCTTCCGCAGCGGCGTCACCTTCTACCGTGACAACGGCAAGATCTTCTACTTCGCGCCCGGCCACGAAACCTATCCCATCTACCACGATCCCAATGTCCAGCGCGTCATCGCCAACGCCATCCGCTGGGCCGCGCCAATCCGGATCATGCCGCCGCGGACGACCCCGCGACCAGAGGCCGATGAGCCCATCAGCACTCCGAACCCGCTCGCAAAGCACGACACCTCTGGCCTACACCAAAAAGCCTGAGCAGCTCAGCGCCAAAAAACATCACCCGAACAACAAACACGGGCCGTCAACGCCTCGCCGGCGCCGACGGCCCGTGTTCTTTATTCTTTTCAAATTAAACTCAGCTATGCGTCAACGACGCTCTTCGCGCATCTTCCTGCGTTTGGCAATGACTTCTTCGGCGATGGCGGTGGGGACCGGCTCGTAGAACTCAAACTGCATGTTGAAGCCCGCGCGTCCCTGGGTCATATTCCGCAGTTCGCTGGTATAGCCGAAAAGGTTGGACAAGGGCGCCAAAGCCTTGACCACTTGGGCCTTCTCGCCCATAGCTTCCATGCCCATCACTCGACCACGCCGGCTACTGAGATTGCCCGTAACGCTGCCCGAATAATCCGGGGGCGTGGTAATCGCCAGACGCATCACTGGCTCCAGCAACTGGGGATTGCCCTTAAGGAATGCCGCCTTGAAGGCCATTGAGCCACAAAGACGAAAGGCCATTTCCGAACTGTCCACTTCGTGATACGATCCGTCCAACAAAGTCACCTTGACGTCCACTACCGGGTAGCCCGCCTTCGGTCCCTCTTCCATCGCGTCCTTGATGCCCTTCTCAATCGCCGGGATATACTCCTTGGGAATGTTGCCGCCCTTGACCTCGTTGACAAATTCGTAGCCAACACCGGGTTCCTGTGGCTCCAGCTTGATGATTACGTGCGCATACTGACCATGACCGCCAGTCTGCTTCCGATAACGCTCTTCGTGCTCAACCGCGCGTGTGCAGGTCTCACGATACGCAACCTCCGGCGCGCTGCTATCCACGGCGACACTAAACTCCCGTCGGAGGCGGTCAACAATGATGTCCAGATGCAACTCGCCCATGCCCGAAATAATCGTGTCTTCAGTCTCTTTGTCAACCCGCACCGTGAAGGTCGGGTCTTCCTCAGCCAGCTTCGTGAGCGCAGTCATCAGCTTATCGCGATCACCGCGACTCTGCGGTTTCACCGCCACGCTGATCACCGGCGCCGGAAAATCAATCGCTTCCAATACCACCGGCTGGTCTTCGGCACAAAGCGTATCACCCGTAACCGTATCCGGCAGGCCAATCGCCGCGCCAATTTCACCCGCATACAAGCGCTCCACAATCTCTTGGTGATTGGCATGCATCCGGAACAAGCGACCGATGCGCTGCTGCTTGCCTTTGGTCGAATTGTAGATGTAGGAACCGGACTCCAATACCCCAGAGTACACGCGGACGTAAATCAGCTTGCCCACATGCTTGTCCGTCGCCACCTTGAAGGCCAAGGCCGAAAACGGCTCCTCATCCGAGGCATGCCGCACAAGCACCGTTTCCCCATCGAGCGAGCTGCCTTCTGCAGGCAGCACGTCCAAGGGACTGGGCAAATAATCAACCACCGCATCCAGTAATCGCTGAATGCCCTTGTTGCGGAATGCACTGCCGCATAGCACCGGGCAAATCAACTGCGCCTGTGTCGCCTTGCGGATTGCCGCGCGGATTTCATCGTCTTCAATCGGCGCCTCGGCGCAGTACTTCTCAAACAAATCCTCATCAACCTCCGCCAAGGACTCGATTAAATTCTTACGCCATGGCTCGGCATACTCCCTGAGCTCCTCCGACAAGGGCTCTTCAACCGGATAAGTACCCTTGGGATCCTCAACATAGCGAACATGGCACATCTGCACCAAGTCAACGATGCCCTCAAACTCCGCCCCCGCGCGAATCGGGATCGCCAAGGGCACCGCGTTCGCCCCGAGAATCTCGCAAATCTGCTTCAAAACCGAAAAGAAATCCGCGCCAACGCGATCCATCTTGTTGACAAAACAAATCCGCGGCACATGATACTTCTCCGCTTGACGCCAAACCGTTTCGGACTGCGGCTCCACTCCGCCAACGGCGCAGAACAGGCCGATGGCGCCGTCCAAAACACGCAGACTGCGCTCGACTTCAACCGTGAAATCCACGTGTCCGGGCGTGTCAATCACATTGATCTGATGATCACGCCACACGCAGGTCGTTGCCGCACTCATAATCGTGATGCCGCGTTCCTGCTCCTGAACCATGAAGTCCATCGTTGCCGCGCCATCATGAGTTTCGCCAAGCTTGTGCGTCCGCCCCGTGTAATACAACACGCGCTCCGTGCAGGTCGTCTTGCCGGCATCAATATGAGCCATGATGCCAATATTACGTACTCTTGACAAAGGGTACTTACGCTCCATTCTTCTTTCCTTTCACACGCCAACAGAATGATTCGCGGCAGGCGTTTATTAAACAGCACATACATGCACTATCGGGCTGATAAAGCCTGACAAAACAGGACACAATTCACCCTTGCAAGACAAATAAACCGCGTCCTGAGAGCGCAGCGAAATAGTTATTATCGTGCCTGAACACAAAAAAACAAACAAGAAATTGACACCGTGGTATATTTTCGCACAATTCTTACCAATAGCACCAAAACTACGAACTTTTGACCTCCTCGTCCATCAGCCCCAGCCCTAGCTGCCGCCGTTCTGTCGGCCTGAATGCCCTGACGGCTGGCATATTGGCCCGGCAATGGCAAATTGATGTGTTGCCGGGCAGTTCCGGTTGCAAGCATCCTATCCCCATCCTCCACTCACTACCTAAGGACCTCTTGCCATGCTCAGCGTCTCCCAGATTACTACGCCGCCGCCTGAATGTTCACCGGCCTATTTCTGGCAAATCAACGGCCAAGTGGACATTCCAATGCTCATTGAGGAACTGCGGGACATGCACGCCAATGGCCTCAACGCGGTCTGTCTGCACCCCTTTCCAGACGAATTTCGACCGAAGATGAACCCCGCGCGGGTGAACATCCCCTACCTGTCTCCCGAGTGGTTTGCCATGACCCGCGCCCTCTGCAAGGAATGTCGGCGCCTGGGCATGAACTACTGGCTGTATGACGAGGGCGGCTGGCCATCGGGCGGCGCCGGTGGCCAAGTGTGGCAAAATGCCAAGGACAAGGAGGCCGTGCAGCAACGCGTGTACAAGCTGGAAAACGGCCAAGCCGTGCTCAAGATCGTCGGCGTCAACCCGCAAGTCTCAGCGCCCTACCCCGATGTGCTCAATCCGGCCGTTACCCGCGAATTTTTGCGCCTTACCCACGAACAGTACGCAAAGCATCTCGGCGAATTCTTCGGCCGTGAAATCACCTTCGTCTTCACCGACGAGCCCGGCACTCACTATTGTCCGCCGGGAGCGCTGGGCACCACCAGCGATTTCATCGCGCAATTCCGTAAGCTCAAAGGCTATGACGTAACCCCCTTCCTGCCCGCGCTGCTGTGTGTGGAAAAAGATGACGAACCCAATGAGGTCACAACGGCGCGCATTGACTACCACGATGTGCTCGCGACCCTCTTTGTCCGGCGTTTTTTAGCGCCCATCCGCCGTTGGTGCCGACGCCATGGCCTGCTTTCAGGCGGCCATTTCTCCGGCGAAGACAAACCCGAATACAATCGCTTTGGCAGCTACGGCAGCATCATGCGCTCCCTGCGCATGCTCGACGTCCCCGGCGTGGACGCCATCTGGCGGCAGCTCTTCCCCGACGAACGGGTCCATTCCTTCCCCAAATACGCGTCCAGCGCCGCGCACCAAAATGGCAATCGCTTCGCGCTGGCCGAAATTTTCGCCGTCTACGGCAACGCGCTGTCCCCGTCCGAGATGCGTTGGCTGGTGGACTACATGCTCGTGCGCGGCATCAACCTGATTGTCCCGAGCAAGATCTCCACTTGCCACCGCGAGCATTTCATGTCGGGCATCCGCCCGCATTTCGGTCGGGTCAATCCTCTGTGGCCCTACATGAAAGAATACCATCAATACATTGAGCGCAGCTGTCACCTCCTGTCCCTCGGCAAACCGCAGTGCCCCAATGCCGTCTATTTCGATATCCGCTCCATCTGGGCCGGCGGCAAGGCCATGACCGAGGCTGTCCGCCTGCATGAAGAGGTCGCCCAGACGATGAGCGAAAAACAGTGCGACTTCGATTATGTTGATGACGACGCCCTCGCCAAGGCACGGGTCAAAAACTGCTCGCTCCTGGTCGGCAAGATGCGCTACCGCTGCCTGGTCATCCCAAGCGCGACTCACATGAGCGATGCGGCGAAAAATACGCTCCGGACATTCACCGCAGCCGGCGGCAGGGTTCTCAATGCCGACGAAGCCGGCGCAGCCGAACGCAGCGTAATCATCAGCCCCGACAATCCCGCCATCCGCGTCTGCAAGCGCGCTGTCGGCAGCAACGCCATCTACTTCGTGGTCAATGAAAGCGCCGAAACGCAGTCATTCACTATCACGCTGCCGGAGAAAAAGGCCGTAAGTCACTACAGTCCCGAGGAAAACCGCGTCACCGCGCTGATCAGCGAGCAAGGCCGCTTTTCCTGGCAGTTGCCGGCGTATTCGGCGACTTTCTTTATCACCGGCGCCATCGCCGGCATCGGCAAGCCCCGCCAAACTAAACCAACGGCCCAGACCGTCCTGCAGCGTTTGGATGGCGCCTGGACCCTCCAGCCCAAGCGGCGCATCTATCCCGGCCACGATGACTTTGTTCGCGAAGAACTGCACGAATCAGCGCGGCCTTGTGCACTTGGCGATTGGCGGCCTATCCTCGGCGATGACTTCAGCGGCGAAGCGACCTACCGCTGCAGTTTCACCCTAGCCAAGCGACAGCGGCAAAGCATCATTCTTGATCTCGGCAAGGTCGGCTACGCCTGCAAGGTCAGCGTCAACGGCAAGGCCTTGGCGCCGAAATTCCTGCCGCCATACCGCTTTGATATCAGCGCAGTTGTACAGGTGGGCAAGAACTATCTGGAAATCACCGTCGCCAATACCCTCGCCAACGCGCTCTCTCCTGATGCCGTACTCAAAGCCTGGGCCGAAAAATGGCCCCTGCAATACGAAGAAAAACAGCGGCCATTCGAAAAAACGAATCTCGAAAGCGGCCTCTTCGGACCGGTAGTCCTGCTGGGAGAATAAGCCTGCGGAAAAGGCAGCTGCCGTCGTCCATAGAGGCCATAGTTCCGCAGCTTGTAAGCGGAACTGGGCCTGCCTTGCGGGATCATGTCTCGCTGCGGGCTACAAGCCCGCTGCACGACCGGAGAAACAGGCGATGGGAGGTGACGGCTGGCGGGGCGCGGTGCAAGCGGCTGGGAAACGGGTGTACTTGGCAAGCGGCTGGAAGCCGCTTCTACTCTGTCGGGAGACGGGTGTACTTGTCATTCCAGTCTTGCTGAGGCGGCAATCGCCGCCGTGCGCCTGTCACCAGTGCATGACTTCGGCGATGTGGGGGAAGTTGGGCGCGAGGAGGGTCTTGATGGCGATGGCGTACTCGCGGATTTCCTGCTGGGCATGCGCGCTGTCACGCAATTCGAGGAATTTGAGTAGGTTATTGAGATCAACGGTGGCCCAGAAGGTCGTCATCATGTTCTGGGGAAGAATGCCGCGGGCCTGCTCGCGACAAACGCCGGCCGCCAAGAGCTCCTCATAAAGGGCCAGCGATGACTCGTGGTGCTTCTTGATCAGATCACGGCAACGCTTTTGCTCAATGTGCTCGGCCTTGCGAGACGCTTGGCGGTCGCGTTCGGCCTGCTCGCGCAATTCCGCCGGTAGGAAGAAACGGATATCTTCCTCGGTGTAGCGGCGGGAAATCTCGTTGTAGGACCAAGTACGATGTCGGTGCCATTGTGAACGCACGAAAAGCGGGCAATGCACGAGGAAAGTGAAGACGACGTGCTCCAGCGGACTGCTGTGATGATTGGCAATGAGGTACTTGACCAGTGCGGCATCACGCTGGTCCATCTCCTGGCGGATTTTGCCGAAAGATACACGCGCGGCGTTGACGATGCTGGTTTCGGTGCCCATCTGGTCAACCAGACCGATCCAGCCTTGACCATCCAAGACCATTACGTGCTTCGGCGGTGGCACATTGACATTGTCGTTGGCCATGAGTGTTTTTCCTTTCCGGGCAAAGCCGTCAGAGAGCCCGCAATGGCATGTGCCACAACTGCGGGTCACACACAGCTTTTACTTACTTGCCAGTGACGGCTCCAGGTAATCGGCGCAGCCCTTCAAGGTCGCAAAATGGCCGTAGTCCTTCTCGGGAACTTCGACGCCGTACTGCTTGCGCAACTCCATGATGACATCCAAGAAGTCCATGGACTCCAGCTTGCCCCGCAAATCCTCCTCCGGCGTCAGGGCGGACCAATCCTCATCCGGCACAATGTCACTCAGGATATCAATGATGGCCTGGGAAATTTCTTCACGCGTCATGTCGTTGTCTTCTCCATGTGTTGGCTGTTTTTATTGCTATTGATACAGGATAGAGCCTGCTTATGCAAATCTGCTGACGACGAGTACGCAGTTGATGCCGAGCATGCCAAAGGAGTTGTTGAGGATGCTGTCAACGCGCGCGACAGTCGTAGGCACATTGAGCACGAGATTGTTCAACATGCAAAGCGGGTCGAGTTCGTCTACATTGATGGTCGGATGCACGACATGGTCTTGGAAGCCGGCCAGATTGCCGGCGAGTTCCAGTGCGGCGGCGGCGCCCATGCAGTGACCAATGAAACTCTTGCTGTTGTTGAAATAGGTATTCGGACAATCTTCACCGAAGACCTCGCGGAGTGCTTCACATTCCTTGACATCGCCGGCGGGCGTGCCGGTGGCGTGGGTGTTGACGATGTGGATATCCGCCGGTTTCAGACCGGCGCGCTCAATGGCCTGGCGCATGCAGGCGGCCTGGCGCACGGGATTGGGCAGAACCATGTCGGTCGCATCGGAGTTATAGCTGTAGCCCGTGATTTCACCGTAGATTTTGGCGCCGCGGGCTTTGGCGCGGTCAAGGCGCTCCAGCACATAAATCGCCCCGCCTTCGGAGACGACAATGCCGTTGCGGTTCTTGTCAAAAGGCCGACTGGCCTTGCCCGGGTCTTCATGGTGGGCAAGAGCATTCTGGCTGTTGAAGGCCGCGAAGATGCCAAAGGTGCGGGGACTTTCCGACACACCGCCGGCAAGGGCAACGTCCACTTCACCAAGCAGTATCTGCTGCACGCCATGGACGCAGCCAAGGTTGCCGGCCGCACAGGCTGCGCCGATGGTATAGTGCGGGCCGGTGATGCCGAGGTTCACGGTCACTTCGCCGGCAGGATTATTCGCCACTGTACGGGGATTGTGGTGGTGAGACCAGTATTTGGTCTGGTACTCGTACTTGCTGATCTCATAAATCTCGTTTTCTGTCTCGACATTGCCGTGCTCGGTGATGCCGATGAACACGCCGGTGCGCTCACTGGCGACATCCTGACCAATACGGAGTCCGGCGTCCGCCAAAGCTTCGTGGACACAGTAGACCGAAATGGAACCGGCGCGGGTGCCAATCCGTACCTCTTTGCGCTTCTGATATTTGAGAGGGTCGAAATCGCAGATGCCGGCGATGGTTTGCCCAAAATAGCGAGTCTCAAAGGCCTTGACGCCGGAGACGCCATTGAGGAGATTCTGACGATATTCGCTCAAGCTGTTGCCGTTGGGAGCAGTCAGGCCGACGCCCGTGATGACAATGCGTTCTTTGTCTGGCTTGTTCATACGTTTGTTGCTGGCTGAGATCGCCAATTCAAGATGTGAAGTACAGGCAGGAAATACAGCTTACCAAGCGGGCAAGGTACAATGGAAAAAGTGTAATATAAGGCGACGACCGAAATATGCGAAAACTTCTGCGGAGGAAAGCGCCTGCAGCGGGTAACCGGTCACTGATTGATAATTGGCCGTTTTCTGTTGTCTTTGGTTTTCAGCGCCGAAGGCGCGGCCTAAGATAGCCCAGGGC
>JAAZKQ010000460.1 GCA_012799755.1 Lentisphaerota bacterium
CCCCTTTTTTATCCGCAGATGGTAAGCGGTCGCTGATTGATAAAGTGGACATTGTGGACATTGTGGACAATATGGACGGCGGGCGAGCAGGTGTTGTCGTCCATCGTGTCCATTATGTTCATGTTGCGCCGTAGGCGCTTAACCATGCTTAACCCCAGCCTTCAGGCTGGGGTGGCGAGCTCCCCCCCCCATGGGGCAGTGCCTTGTAAAGGCACAACAGCAAGAGAAGACCACCGGCACGACCGGTATCAATGGGTGACTGCTTAAAAAAATCTGCGCTAATCTGCGCTAATCTGCG
This sequence comes from Lentisphaerota bacterium, assembly GCA_012799755.1. Lineage (GTDB taxonomy): Bacteria > Verrucomicrobiota > Lentisphaeria > Oligosphaerales > Oligosphaeraceae > Oligosphaera. The sequence continues at coordinate 299 of JAAZKQ010000460.1, forward strand.
GATAAAAAACCCCGTGCCGCTATACATTAGGCTTTGCGAGAGCCACCTGATCAGCAGCGCCAAACAAGGAGAAATCGCCATGATTGCAAACCATCGCGTTTCGATGTCGAATGTCCATTTCAGCCTGTACCGTTCCTGTCATTGCGGCTTGGTCGCCTTATGCCTGCTGGCCGGAGCGACCGCCGGCCTCATGTCCGCCCGCGGCCAGGACGACGCCTGCAACATTCGCCGCACGACGCTTTTTGACGGCGGCGGCCCGGCCAACCGCTGGCGCACAAATCGCGATCAGCACCGCCTCACGAGCGAGTTCAGCCAGGCCGAGCACAGCCTTGGCACCACATCGCTGATGTGGCGCTTCACGCCCCGCGAAGAGACCAGATTCAATGACCTCTTCTACTACCAGCCTATTCCCGGTCCTTTCAGCGTCCTGCGTTTTCGCGTGCGCAATCACGGCCGGCCCTTTAGCATCGCCGCCAAGTTCGCTGACAGCGCGGGCGTGGAATGGACCGTACCCTCGCAGAATCTGCCAAGCATCAGCGCCGCTGAACGCGAAGCCGGCGCCTGGCAGGAGGTACTGTTCCCCTGGCACCAATGGCAGGTCGCGTCCTGGGCCGGCGTCAAGGCCGAGGCGATCAGCTTCCCGGCACAATTTATCTGCGTCATCGCCTTCGGCATTGAAGGCGGCAAGGACTACCAGCTCGAGATAGGCGAGATCGTCCTGGAGGACATCAATGTCAGCGTCAGCAGTGTCGGCGCCCACGAACTGCCGACGCAAGGCCGCGCGGAAGAGCGCCTCAGCGTGACGCCCTTCACGCTGCGCCTGAGCAGTCCCCTGCACAAGCCCCAGGGCACCCTGAGGCTCGACGGCGGCCACACGAGCTTCACCCGCGTCAATCTGGCTCTGCAAATGGCTGCCGACGATTCGCGCTCCTACCTGGTCAGCATGCCCGAAGCCCTGGTCATCCCCAAATACATCCGCAGCAACAGCTACGATCTGACCATTTACCTTGAAGGCGATGCCGACGACGGCCAACGCGCCTTCGCCAGCCAGTGCTTGCAGCGCATCGCCATCCAACAGCGACCCGGCAAAGCCCAGCCCAGCCGTGCGCATGTCGCGACCCATAACGGCGTGCCCACGCTCTTCATTGATGACCAAGCCCATGACGGCATGGCCTGCGCCGCCTACCGTCCCTCGCCGGAAAAATTCGCCGCCTTCACCAGCGTCGAGGTGGACCTCTTCAGCATCTGCGGCACGCCCACCGACAGTGGTTACGGCCTCTCCAAGCTGTCCTGGCTCAGTGAAGACGTCTATGACTTCAGTCAGCTTGACCATCGCGTGCAAATGATCCTCACGGCCAATCCTGACGCCCATATCTTCCCTCGCCTCTACCTCCATGCGCCCGCCTGGTGGAGCGAGAAGCATCCCGACGAGCTGGTGGTGTACGAAAAGCCCGACGGCACTCGCGAGCTGTTCATCCATCGCGGCGAGAAACCCGCGCCGAGCTGGGCCTCGCGCATCTGGCGGGAAGACACGGTGAAGGGCCTGGCCAAACTCATTGAGTACGTCGAGTCATCGCCCTACGCCGATAATTTCATCGGCTACCATATCGCCTCCGGCACCACCGAGGAATGGATGATGTGGGGCGCCAACGAAAATCAATGGGTTGACTACTCGCCCGCCAACCTCGCCTACTTCCGCGAATGGCTGAGCAACAAATACGGCAGCGACCAGGCCCTGCAGAAGGCCTGGAACAATCCAACCGTCACCCTCGCCAGCGCCGAACTGCCCACCTACGCCCAACGCGACAACTGCGCCATCGGTTCTTTCCGCGACCCGCGCCAGGAACAGCAGGTCATTGATTTCTACACCTACAACTCCTGGCTCGTGGCCGATACCCTCAGCCATCTCGCCGCCGCCGTGAAAAAGCTCACCCGCGGGCAAAAGACCGTCGGCGTCTTCTACGGCTATCTCCTCCAGCTCTGCGGCGGCCAGCGCCTGCAGAACGCCGGCCATCTCGCCCTGGAACAGGTCCTCAATGACCCCAACATTGATTTTGTCTGCAGCCCGACCAGCTACGCCTTCCGCCAGCATGGCGGCCTGGGCACCTGCCATTTCATGTCGCTGGTTGACAGCGTCAAACTCCATGGCAAACTTTGGTTCAACGAAAATGACGTGCGCACCTCCCTTTCTCCCGGCAAACCCGGCACCTGGGGCCGCGCCAATGATGTGCCCGGCGACATCATCCAGCAGGACAAGGAGCTCGCCTGCGTCATCGGCAATGGCGTCGCCCAATGGTGGTTCGATGTCGGCGCCAATCGCTACGACCACCCGGACCTCCTTGCCGCTCTGCGCCGCCAGGACCGCGTCGCCCGCAGCGTTCTGCGCCTGGACCGCAGTCCCGTCGAGCAAGTCGCCCTGGTCGTTGATCCTGAGAGTCTCTGCTACCTGAAAGTGGGCGATGCCCTCGGGGCGGAACAGCTCATCCGCCGCCTGCCGACGCTGCATCGCAGCGGTCGCCCCGTGGGGCATTTCCTGGCCAGTGACCTCGCCGCCCTGCAACGGCAGCGCCTGCTGATCATGGCATGCAGCTTCGCACCCTCGGCCAAGCAACGCGCCGATTTGGAAAAACTCAAGAGCGACGGACGGGTCATCGTCTTCCTCAACGGCGCCGGTCTCTACAGTAACGGTGTCTTTGACCCCGAAGCCATGCAGGATTTCATCGGCATCCGCATCCGTATGGACGAAGAGCCCGCCAAGGGCACCGCCACCTTCCGCCATGTTCCGGGTTTCACGGACGCTCTCGCCGGCCAGTCCTTCGGCGCCGCATCATACGTCCAGAATCCCGCGCTGCTGCCGGATGATTCCGCCGCCGTCGTCCTGGCCAGCTACGCCGACGGCCGCCCCGCCGTGGTTGCCAAGCGTTTTCCGATCTGGACCGCCGTCTACTGCGCTCAGCCACAGCTCCCCGCCGCATTCTGGCGCCAACTCGCCGACTTGGCCGGCGCCCACTGCTACGTCGCCGGCGAGGATGTCATTTGGGCCAGCAAGAGCCTCGTCGCCATCTCCGTCCATGACGCCGGTGAACGCAGCATTGAGCTGCCGGCGCCTGCCCGCGTCCGCGAGCTCTACAGCAACACGGTCGTCAGCGACAAGGCCGTCTCCCGCTTCACTTGGAACTTCAGCCAAGACAGCAGCTGCATCTTCGAACTCACGCCGGAACCGTAAAGCCAATAACGGCGACGAGCAAGACACAACGCTGCCGCACGCAAGCGTGCGGCCACGGAACGACGGAAAAAAGCCGAGCAGACGGCTAAAAGCGGCTGGAAGCCGCTTCTACTCTGGCCGGGAGACAAACGATGGAGTACGGCGGTGGTGCCTTGGACTTCCAAGCAGCTAATCCTAAAAATAATCTGCGAGAATCTGCGAAATCTGCGGATAAAAAAGCCCCCGTCGTTGCCGCGCTTCCACTCTGGCCGGGCGGCAGGCGATTTGACAACAGCGCCTTCGGCTTTAC
>JAAZKQ010000461.1 GCA_012799755.1 Lentisphaerota bacterium
CGGCGAGCCGCTGGCGGCGACCAGCGCCAATCTCAGCGGCCAGACGCCTGCGACCAACGCCGATGACGCCGTCAGGAACCTCAATGGCGAACCGGACCTGCTCGTGGATGGCGGCGTTGTCACGCTCACCGCCGGGGCGGCGTCAACCGTGCTGTCCCTGCTCAGTGAGCCACCGAGCATCCTTCGCGCCGGCCCTATTGACCTACAGGCCGTCATGGCCGCCATCAGGCAGGGCAGCCGCTGAATGATGGGCCGGAAAGGGATAGGTGGGAGAGCGCGAGGGGAAGGGAAAGGTCAATGACCCTTTCTCAACCGTCAGTTCGCGCCAGTCCATTTGTGTAAACCCCTTGAGTTTTTTACGTCGGAACTTGAATTGCTGCAAAGCGGTGGCACTATAACTTTCAGAACCGGTTCTTCCGAGTGTGTGCGGAACCTCACGATTGAGGGTGCCTGCGGAAAACGAATCGGTTCTTTTTTTTATGCCAGCCCCTTTCCTCCCCCTCGCGAAAGCCAACTGTGCATTTCGGGCAAACTCTTACCAGCGCCCCCAGTTGTAGCAGACAATCGCCAAGACCATCAGTACGCCGGCAAAGACGCGCCGGAGCATGACGGCGGCATTCACGCGCTCTTCCAATTCGGTGTAGCCTGCTCTGGCCAACAGAGCACCCAAGCCAATGGCCAGCAAACCGCGCGTGCTCTGAATGATGTTGCCATTGACCGTGCCCAAACTGGCAAAGCAGATGTAGAGAAACAGAATCGCCAGCAGCCAGAAGAACGCGAAGGGAGAGACCTTGCGCCACACGGCCAGTGGTTGCCGCGGCAAAAACGGCAGCATCACCAAGCTCACCAAACCGCAAAGCACGTAGGAGAGGAAGGCCGACAACAGCGCCGGTCGAAACAGCCCCTCCATGCCATGCTCCTGAAACTTCGGCACGAGATGCACGATGCAGGTATCCGAAAGCGCATAGCCCACGCAGGTCAACAGCACCAGCAGCAGACCCTGTAGCGGGATGCGCCGACCGGCTCGATTCAGCAAGGCCGCCGACAGCAAGGTCATGGCCATCCCCAGCCACTGCAGCGGCCCGTAGCTCTCCGTCCGCAAAATCAGCAGATTGATCAGAGCCAGCACCACCAGCTTCAGGCCCAGCAGCGGCACGATGCGCGAGGAATCAATCGTCCTTTGGGCAAACAGCAAACAGCTCTGACCGCAAAGATAAAAAAGCACCACTCCGATCAATGGCCAGAGGTAATCCGGCAACGCAGTCCACACCAGCGGCGTCCACATGCAGGCCAGCCCCAGCAGCGACAGCCCACCCATCAGGATGTGCGCCAAGGCCAATATCGTCACCGGGCCGGTCTGCCGGCAATGGCGCACCGCCATGCCTGAAAACTGATATGCAAAAGCAAGAAAAAGCGCGGAGAACAAACCGCTGATGATGCCTACCATATCACTCCACCGTGTAAATCAAATTGGGTAACGCAATAGTCTGGTGAGCGTGTCCGCCAGCCAAGTCGCTGGGCTGGTCACCGATATTCAGCCAGATCACGAAGCCGGCAAGCTCAATCTCTTCGCGACAACGCTGCTTGAAAGGACGCACGGACGGCTCGCGGTAGTCATCGGCCTTTAGATAGAGCTTCTCCCAGCCGTCATAGCCGACCTGTCGCAAATTGTCTTCCGTGGCCACACGGCTTTTTTCCCGGCGTCCACTGATAAAGAACATGGCCAA
>JAAZKQ010000462.1 GCA_012799755.1 Lentisphaerota bacterium
CGCAAGGCAACAGAAAACAGCCAATTATCAATCGGTAACCGACTACCAAAGCTCAAACGCAAGCGGGACGTTCTGCTTGATAATATCTGATAACAACTGATACTATTCACATACTTTTGAGTCTGCTTGGGAATCCCGAACCGGAGCTTTGCCAATCATGAAAAAAGAACCCGACGAGGTGATGTCCATCGGCGAATTGGCCGAGTACCTGAAGATCTCGCGCTCGACGCTGTACAAACTGGTTCAGGAGGGCCGCCTGCCGGGACAGAAACTCGGCAAGCGCTGGCGCTTCCATAAGGACGCCATTGACGAATGGCTGAAGCAACGGCCGGAAAACACGCGGTCGTGAGCCTGATTCAACACAACCGCGAAGAGAATTGACAAAGGCGGCGGGCCGCCTTGGCGGCATGCCGTTTTGCATAGAGAGGAAAAGCATCATATGGCAAAAGCGACGGGAGCCAATCTCGGTTTTGAAGACAAACTCTGGGCGGCGGCGGACAAGCTGCGCGGCACCATGGACGCGGCCGAATACAAGCATGTCGTGCTGGGCTTGATCTTCCTCAAGTATATCTCCGACGCTTTTATGGAAATGCACGCACGCCTGTCCACTGACGAGTACGCTGATCCGGAAGACCGCGACGAATATCTGGCCGAAAATGTCTTCTGGGTGCCCCCGGAGGCGCGCTGGCCCAGCCTGCAGAAGAGCGCCAAGCAGGCCAGCATCGGTCAGTTGGTGGACGATGCAATGAAGGCCATTGAGCGCGACAACCCGCAGCTCAAGGGCGTTCTGCCCAAGGATTACGCACGGCCCGCGCTGGACAAAACCCGGCTTGGAGAGCTGATTGACCTCATCGCCACCATCGGCCTGGGCGACGCCGAGAGCCGCAAGCAGGACATCCTCGGCCGCGTCTACGAGTACTTCCTGGCTCGCTTTGCCGAAAAGGAAGGCAAGGGCGGCGGTGAGTTCTACACGCCCCAGTGCGTCGTCCGGCTGCTGGTGGAGATGCTGGAACCCTTCAAGGGTCGCGTCTACGACCCCTGCTGCGGTTCGGGCGGCATGTTTGTATCGGCCGCCAAGTTCGTCACCAAACACGCCTCCGCCAACGGCAGCCTGTCTGCGGGCGCTCACGCGCAGGCCGGCGGCAAGAGCAAAGCACAGACCCAGCGCCAGATTTCGATCTTCGGTCAGGAGTCCAACTACACCACGTGGCGGCTGGCGCTCATGAACCTGGCTATTCGAGGCATTGATGCACATATTGAGTGGGGAGACAGTTTCCTTGACGACAAGCATAAGGACCTGCGCGCCGACTTCATCCTCGCCAATCCCCCGTTCAACATGGAGGACTGGGGCTTCTCCAAGGTGGCGGACGACGTCCGCTGGAAGTACGGCACGCCCCCCAAAGGCGGCGAGCGCAAACAGAAGGACGGCTCAATCATCACCGTGGACGGCGGCAACGCCAACTACGCCTGGATTCAGCACTTTCTCTATCACTTGGCGCCGGACGGCACCGCCGGTTTTGTGCTGGCCAACGGCTCCATGTCCTCGAACAGCTCCGGCGAGGGCGATATCCGCAAGGCCATCATCGAGGCCGACCTGGTGGACTGCATGATCGCTCTGCCGGGCCAGCTCTTCTACACGACTTCAATCCCCGTTTGTCTTTGGTTCCTCACCCGGCAGAAGACCGCCAATCGGGCCAAGGGCTATCGCGTCCGCTGCGGCGAGACCCTTTTCATTGATGCCAGGAAGCTGGGCACGCTCATAGACCGGACCCATCGCGAGCTGTCCGACGAGGATATCGCCCGGATCACCCGTACCTACCATGCCTGGCGCTCCGAAGGCGACGCCTACGGCGCCTATGCGGATCAGCCGGGCTTCTGCGGCACGGCCACCATCAAGGAGATCAAGGAGCACGGCTATGTGTTGACGCCCGGACGCTATGTCGGCACCGAGGCCATTGAAGACGACGGCATCCCCTTCGAAGAGAAAATGACTGAACTCACGGCGGCGCTCTACCAGCAGATGGCCGAGTCCACCCGACTCGACGCCGCGATTCGCGCCAACATGGAGGCACTGGGCTATGGCGAGTGAACCCTGTCAGCCACCCTATAGCCTTACTCCGGCCATGTTCCGCATGGTCGAGGAAATCGGCGAGGCGCTGGGCCGACTGCGGGCCAAGAACGGCCCGGTCGAACCCCACCTGCGGCGCGGCAACCGTATTCGCACTATTCAGGCTTCCTGCGCCATTGAAGGCAATACCCTCAGCGTAGAACAAGTCACGGCGTTGCTTGCCGGCAAGCGGGTGTTGGGCACGCCTCGCGAAATCCAGGAAGTCCGCAACGCCTTTGCCGCCTACGAGCGCATGGCCGAATGGTCGCCCCATTCCCGCGCCGACCTGCTGACCGCGCACGGCGTCCTCATGGCCGGGTTGGTTGATGCGCCTGGGCGCTTCCGTTCCGGCAGCGTCGGCATCCAGCGCGGCGAGGAGATCGTCCACCTTGCGCCGCCGGCCAGCCGCGTGCCCGCTTTGGTCGCCGAACTTCTGGCCTGGCTCAAGGCCACGCCGGAACACCCGCTCATCGCCAGTTGCGTCTTTCACTACGAATTTGAGTTTATCCATCCCTTCCAGGATGGCAATGGCCGCATGGGCCGACTTTGGCAAACCCTCATTCTCAGCCGCTGGAATCCTCTTTTTGCAACTGTCCCCGTCGAGACCCTCATTGGCGAACACCAGGCCGATTACTACGCCGCCCTGAATGCCGGCAATAAAGTCGCCGCCTGCACTCCCTTCATTGAATTCATGCTGGCCATGATCCGCGACGCCCTGCGGGAAATCGTCACGACCGAACAAGTTGGCGAACAACAAAGCGAACAAGTCGCGCGGCTCTTGGCGGTAATGGGCAAAACGCCCTTGTCCGCCCGGGAGATTATGGCGAAACTGGAACTCAAGCATCGCCCCACTTTCCTCTATTCCTACCTGCAACCCGCCTTGGCCTGCGGATTGATCGAGATGACCCGACCAGACGCCCCACGCGCCCGTAACCAGAAATACCGCAAGACGGCCTTGGGCCATCTCCACCACCCAAACCCTCTCCCCGCAGGAGAAGAAGGCGGCGGCAAGCAACTGACCGACAAGGAGGGCGCCAGCCATGACGAATGAGTGGCGGACAGTCAAGCTGGGCGATTTCCTTACCCTCCAGCGTGGATTCGATCTACCCAAGCACACCCGCGCGGAGGGACGTATTCCAGTGGTCTCGTCATCGGGGATTAGTGGAACACACAACGAAGCTAAAGTGCAGCCCCCCGGAGTGGTAACTGGCCGGTATGGTACAATTGGACAGGTGTACTTCCTGCGTCAACCGTTCTGGCCACTTAATACGACTCTGTGGGTCAAGGACTTCAAAGGGAATGATGAACACTTCTGCTACTACCTGCTTCAGACAGTTGACTACTTTTCATGTTCAGACAAAGCTGCCGTTCCGGGAGTCAACCGAAATCATCTGCATGAACTAGCCATTGCAGTCCCCCCCATCACCGAGCAGCGCGCCATTGCGCAGGTGCTCGGAACACTGGACGACAAAATTGAGTGCAACCGACAAATGAACCGCAGCCTTGAAGACATCGTCCGGGCCTTGTTCAAAAGCTGGTTCATTGACTTTGATCCGGTAATTGACAACGCCTTGGCCGCCGGAAACCAGATTCCCGACGAACTCGCCGACCGCGCCGCCCTCCGTCAACAGGTCGCCGAAGAATCCGCCAAGCCCCTCCCCGACGAACTCCGCGCCCTCTTCCCCGCAGAATTCATCTGCACTGACTCCATGGGGGCCTCCGGCGCCGCAACGGCAGGCAGGTGGATTCCAAAGGGGTGGGAAGTCGCGCCGCTATCAGCCTTGGCACGGCTGAATCCTCACTCATGGACTACCAAGAACGCACCGAAGCGCATCCAGTACATTGATCTGGCCAACACCAAGAACGGCAGAATCACTGAGGTGGTGGAGTATTCCTTTGACACAGCCCCAAGTCGGGCACGCAGAATCCTTTATTCCGGCGACACGGTTTTTGGGACGGTGAGGCCGGGCAACCGATCCTTTGCGTACATTCACGAGGAAGGCCTTACTGGAAGCACAGGATTCGCGGTTCTCCAGCCGCTTCGAGAGGCTTATCGGGAGTTCGTATACTTGGCGACCACCCGTGATGAGATGGTTGACCTTTTCGCCCACCTTGCAGACGGTGCTGCATATCCCGCCGTGCGCGCGGAAGTCATTATTGAGCAAGTTCACGCAATGCCGCCAACACAGATTATCGAAGCATTCCACCATTTGGTCGCAGCCGTCACCGTCAGCATTGGCCAAAGGTCGGCGCAGAACACTAAGCTCTCCGCCTTGCGCGACACGCTTCTTCCGCAGCTGCTGAGCGGCGAGTTGCGGGTGCCAGTCGCGGCGCCCCAGACAGTGGGCAACCGGTCACTCATTGATACCAGTCGTGCCGGAGGGCTTTTTCAGTAGTGCCTTTACAAGGCACTGCCTCATGGGGAGCTCGCCACCCCGGCCTGAAGGCCGGGGTTCTTTAGTTTAGCCTCTTACCTCGTTTTTCTGGTCTTGATAAAGGAGCCCATTTTTTTCGTTGTCGCCTTTAGCTCACCATGTTACC
>JAAZKQ010000463.1 GCA_012799755.1 Lentisphaerota bacterium
CGGCAGCTTGCCCCACGACAGCACCGTCCGCCGCTCCTCTTCGGCGAAGCGCCGCCCCTCGTTCTGCAGGTCGGTGAGGTGCGTCACCAGCATGCGGCGGCTGCGGCTGATGGGCGCGTTGTCCAGACTCGACACCCACACCGTCGCGTCGGTATCCTGAATCGTGACATCCACCGCACGCGTGCTGATGCGCTTGCCGGCCGGCGCAAAGCCACCGGCGGTCATCAGCGTATCCAGCACCATGATATCTTCACGGCCATTCATGGTAAATTCACCATTGGTGGACTGACTGATGCGCGCGCCGAAATCCGTTATGTTCTCGGTCGGCAGCCAGCCACGCGTCCGGAAGAGCTCTTGCAGAGCCGCGCGCGTCTCGCTACCGCCGGGATTGCCGCTGGGCAGCGCGATGGGCGCCTTCGGCGCCGCGTCCGACCAAGCGACGCTCACGTCCGCCGGCGCCGCGCTGCCCGTAGGACCAACATGGCTGCCGACGATGGCGACGGTATTCATGCTGCTCCAGCTGGGCACCACGCCGGTCGCGGGCGGCACGTCGCCGCTGTCATAGTGGTCTTTGGCCAGCGATATGGCAACCGTCCGTGTCGCCGGCGACATATCACCGCGCATGAACAGGCATAGCGTGGCGCGCTCGGCAGCTTGGTTCAACGGATCTGACGCCAAGTCGAAGTAACCGGCGGTACCCATCTGGAACATGTTGCCGCCGTGGCTATAGGCGAAGCGCCAGATCGCCGCCCAGTCCTGCAACGCCGCCATGCAGCCCGTCAGGATGCCGCCCACGCCGCGGTAACGCCCCGGCCCGGAGTAGTTATACTCGGAAATCGTGAAAGGCCGGTCCAACAGCCGCAGGTAGGCCGTGTGACCACCGCCCGGCTCGCCACGCTTCACCGGACTAGTGTTGCCGCAGGTCGAGGGCAACTGCCACGACTTCTGCAAAAACACCGGATGGTCTACGTAAAAATGCTCGTCAACGTAATCGAATCCCGAGCGGTACAGCTGCGTCCACGCATGCGAAGTCCAGCTGTTCATGTCCGTAAACAGCGCCTGACTGCCAAGTTCATCGCGCAAAAACGCCGTCATTTTGCGGTACATGGTCGTGGCCAAATCAAGCTGAAAGCGGTCGAAATCCCGCCGTTCGGCAACGCTCCCCCGTCCACTGACAGGCAGCTCGTCAAGCACGGCGGCGGCCTCGCGCCCCCAGGCCCGATTGCGCGCGGCGACACTCGCGTAACGCTTGCCGAGCCAGGCATTCCAGGCGCGCAGCCAATCCTCCTTCACCCGTCCCGACAAGGCTCCGACGAAATTGCCGAAGTTCCCCTCGTTGATCAACGCAATCCACGCCAAGGCCGGGTCCTGCGCCAACGTCAGGCCGGTATGCGGATTGACATGCCCGAGGAAATTGCGAGTGAATGCCGCCCAGTTGGCAAAGGCCGCGTCATTGACCGGCAAGAGCATCTTCACGTCATTCATGCTTACGTCGCCTGTTGCGTCAGGCCAGATTTCCTTGGCAAAGACACGCCGCGACACGTATGTGTCCGTGGTCATATAGATGCCGCGCTTCTTCAACTCGGCGAAGAGCCGGTCGAATTGCGCCTGCCGCTGGGGATTGATGCTGACCGAATCGCCCCCGCTGCGATCCTGCAGGTTCGACTCGTGATGATGAAAGCGCA
>JAAZKQ010000464.1 GCA_012799755.1 Lentisphaerota bacterium
CCACCCCAGCCTGAAGGCTGGGGTTAAGCATGGTTGAGCGCCTACGGCGCCAAGTTGTCCATTTGCTGACATCTTGTTGACGTCGCAGGCTGGAAAGCTGTTGCACGACCGGGAAAGGACGTGTTTGGGGCAGCTTTAGCAAACTGCACGAAGAGCGCTTGGCACCTTGGCCGCTTCGCGGCCGCTTGGCGCCGTGTGCGGGGTCATGTCACGCTGCGGGCTGCAAGCCCGCAGCACGGTCGGGAAACAGGCGTGGATGGTGCCGCAGAACGGACAGGAAACAGGTGCTTGTCCACAATGTCCACAATGTCCACTTTACCAATGGCTGACCGGTTACGGCACGTGAGTTTTTCGCTATCGGGCTTGTTTGCAATCTTGGGAATCAGCCGTAAAGTAGTAATTACTTGCACGTGGGGAAGAAAGAGGGCGGTGCTAGTTTTCCATCCTCGGCGATTTTCGTGTTTGACCGGGTGATGTCTTCTCCGGGAGGAGAAGTGGCTGCTGGTGGCTGTGGCCATACCGGGCCAACGGGATTCTTCAGGCTTAGGGAGTGGCGTTGTCTTTCTGCGGCGCTCCGGCTCAACGTAATCAGCTTTCCCCAGAGAAAAGAAGTACCCTTCGTTTGATGCTCGGCTGGACATGTTGTTCAGCGGCAACTTCACATGGCTGGGCCAATACGTCCAGCGTTCATTGTTTTCCTCCCACTAAGGAACTGCTGACATCAAGGTGATGTGCGAGGCAGTTGGGCATGAACAGCTTGTCGCCAGTGGTAGTGCCGGCACGGTTTAGCTTTGTAGTCATCTGTTTTGTCATTGTGTGACATGGCAATCACTGCTCATGTTGCCGGCAGCTGGGTTCTGAGCTTGTTTTATGCCCCATTCTGCCGGTGATTCATTGAATGAGGTTCTGCCGTTCGGCGTCGTTACCGGCAGCTGTGGCGTTGTCGCCGAACAAGGTAACTTTGGTATCTTTCTGTTATCGTGAGCTCGAAAGAAGTGAGCCCCGAACATGATGTTGGTAGCTGTTACCGGCGGTATAGGCGCCGGCAAGACGACGGTTCTGGAGCAATTTGCGCGTTGCGGCGCCGAAGTGGCCGACGCTGATGCCTTGGTTCATCGCCTGTATGAGCCCGGCAGCGAGTTGTACATGGCCTTGATTGAACACTGGGGTGTGCGCGTGGTGGCGGCGGACGGGCAGCTGTCGCGACCGGCCATTGCTGAGATTGTATTTTCAGAGCCGGCGGAATTGCAATGGCTCAATGGCATGGTTCATCCGCGAGTGCGGCAGCTGATCAAGGACAAGGCCGCCGTTGCCCGACCGGCCTTGTTTTGTGCCATACCCTTGCTTTTTGAGAGCGGCTGGGAAGGTGACATGAACTACACGGTCGCGGTGTGGTGTGATCCGGACACCCAGCGGCAACGCCTCAGTCAGCGTGGCTGGGATGAACGCGAGATGCAACGCCGGATTAGCCGGCAGTTGAGCATGGATGAGAAATTGCGCCGTAGCGACTACGGCATCATCAGCAGTTGTTCCTGGGATTTGCTTTGGGAGCAGTGCCGAATGGTATACCAGCGGATTTTGGCACGGGCTACGACTGCGCAAAAGGCCTGAGATAACTTTTTCAGCCGGAATACGATACACTGTCCATGCGAATAGTTTTTTAGACCAGTTTTTTTAGAAAGAGCAATTAACGATCATTAGAGGATTTCGGATCAATATGGCAAGCGAGAACGACAATAACACCCTGGATCCCCAAGCAGAAAATACGGAGAAGGTTGCCGCGCCGGCGCCGCGCCGTCGTGGTCGGCCCTTGGCCATCCCTCCTACCGTGAAGCCTGGCAAGAAGACCCTGAGCATTGGCGCTGATGCACGGGAACAAGCTGCGCTTTGGGATGCCGAAGATGCTGCGCCCGCACCCGCGCCGCAAGCGAAGAGCCAAGCCGCGCCGCAAGCGAAGAGCCAGCCTGCACCGCAACAGCCGAGCCAGCCTGCACCGCAACAGCCGAGCCAGCCTGCACCGCCGCAGCCGAGCCAGCCTGCACCGCCGCAGCCGAGCCAGCCTGCACCGCCGCAGCCGAACCAGCCTGCGCCGCAGCCGAACCAGCCTGCGCCGCAGCTGAACCAGCCTGCGCCGCAACAGCAACAATCGAAGGGGCAGCCTGCGTCACAAGGCCAGCAGAATCAGCAGGGACAGCAAAATCAGCCCCAACACCAAGGCCAGCAGGGCGGTGATGGGGGCAATCGCGATTTCCGGCATAACAAGCAGCAGGGCGGTGATTTTCAGCGTCAGCAATTCAGCAAGAGTTCTAGTCGCAGCAAAAGTCGCAGCAGCAAGAATCGCGGCAGCAAGAATCGTGGCAAGGGCAATTTTGGCCGTGACATGTTTGTTGACGAGGACATTGACGAGCAGGCCTTGTTGCAGGAAATCCAGGGCAGCACGGATGAGCTGCTGGATTTGAATGTCTTGCAGACGATGGACATGCGTGAGTTGACGCAGCAGGCGCTGGAGTTGAATCTTGAGGGTGTCGGCACGCTGAGTCGCCATGATTTGCTGTTTGAGATTCTGCGGGTGAACAACGCCGAGAAGAACGGCGTCATGAAGGGCGGCGGCGTCATTGAAGTGATGAGCGACGGCTACGGTTTTCTGCGCAGTCCGAACAGCAGCTATCTGTCCTGCCCCGAGGACATCTACATGAGCCCCTCGCAGATTCGGCGTTTTTCTCTGCGCACGGGGGATACGGTAGTCGGTCTTATTCGGCAGCCGCGGGAGAAGGAGCGTTTCTTTGCGATGTTGAAGGTGCAGAGCATCAATGGCGACCCGCCGGAACGCAAGAAGTCAATGGTGCCTTTTGAGAACTTGGTGCCTTTTTTCCCGACGCAGCGGCTGTTGCTGGAGCGCGCGCAGGATGAGTTGTCCACGCGCATCATTGATTTGGTGACGCCGGTGGGGCGTGGTCAGCGCGGTTTGATTGTCGCGGCGCCGCGTACCGGCAAGACCGTGATTTTGCAAAAGATCGCCAACAGCATCACCGCCAACAACGACGACATTGAGCTCATCGTCTTGCTCATTGACGAACGGCCGGAGGAAGTGACGGACATGAAGCGGATGGTCAAAGGCGAAGTGGTCAGTTCCACCTTCGACGAGCCGCCAGACCGCCACGTGCAGGTCGCCGAAATGGTCATTGAGAAGGCGAAACGGCAGGTCGAGCATGGTCGCCACGTGGTGATCTTGCTTGACTCCATCACGCGTTTGGCGCGGGCCTACAATACCATTGAGCCTCATAGCGGGCGCATTCTTTCCGGCGGTGTTGATGCCAATGCCCTGCATAAGCCCAAGCGCTTCTTCGGCGCCGCGCGGAATATCGAGCACGCGGGCAGCTTGACGATTTTGGCCACGGCGTTGATTGATACCGGCAGCCGTATGGACGAGGTGATCTTTGAGGAATTCAAGGGCACCGGCAATATGGAATTGCACCTGGACCGTCATTTGGTGGACAAGCGTATCTACCCGGCCATCAACATCGAACAGAGCGGCACGCGCCGCGAGGAATTGCTGGTGCATCCGGATGAATTGGAGCGCATCTGGGCGCTGCGCCGGGCCTTGAGCGGCATTCCCATTACCGAAGCGATGGAAATGTTGATCAATAAAGTGAAAAAAACTAAGAACAATATCGAATTTTTGTTGTCTCTGCAATTAGGCGACAAGGGTTGACGACGGGGCGCCGGGCAGCCCGGCGCTTTGACCGTTGGCGACAATGGCGCAAAAATGCGGCCGCCCTTGTGGCGGGCGGGACGAATGTGGTTATCTTTTGGCGGTTCCGGGGTACTGTCCTGTCAGTGGGCTGTTCGTCCCGGTGGCTATTCTAGTGGGACAATTCCAATCTGAGAAGGAGACACAGCCATGGCGCGCGAGACGATCAAGTGTCCGCATTGCGAGTGCAAAGTATTGGTCAGTGAAGTGGAAAAAGAGGACGGGGCCTGCCCGGAATGCGGCCAGCTGGTCATGTCTTCCAAGCTCTTTGATGACTATGATGACGACGATGATCTGGAGCTGGAAGATCAGGAGCTGGATTTTGATGATGATGACGATCTTGATGACGACATGGATGATGATGACGATTTCGACGATGACGACGACGACGATGATGATCGTCCGCGTGGTCGCCGTCGCTAGTGCGTCTTGCCTGGGGACTTTTTTGTCTTCAGGCCATGTTGTCCGGACCAGCTGATGGTATAAGGGTGTTCACTTCTGCAAGCAGGAGTGAACACCCTTTTGCATGTTGATAGTGGGTAAGCGGTCACCCAGTGACACTGGTCGCGCCGGCGGTCTTTTCAGCTGTAGTGCCTTTACAAGGCACTGCCTCATGGGGTGCTGTCCACCCCAGCCTGAAGGCTGGGGTTAAGCATGGTTAAGCGCCTACGGCGCAACATGGACATTATGGACACGATGGACGACAACACCGGCTCGCTCGCCGTCCATACTGTCCATTGTGTCCATATTGTCCATAGTAGCTTGCGGGAACAACAATTATCAATGAGTGACCGCTTGCGGTAGTGCCGGTTTTGGAGGGCGGCGCGTATGCGGCGGCGCGGTCGCGCGTGTATATTTGAGGTAAGTTTGCAGCCAGGTTAACGACAGGTCAGATGAAGAGGAACGGCATTCAGCAGTGGCAAGTCAAGAAGCAAGTACCATTACCCGGAAATATGACGACAGCAGCATTCGTACGCTGAGCGCGCTGGAGCATATCCAGCAGCGCCCAGGCATGTACATTGGCCGCCTCGGCACCGGCGAACATCCCGACGACGGCATCTACGTGTTGCTTAAGGAAGTCGTGGATAACAGTGTTGACGAGTTTACCGTCGGCGCCGGCAAGCGTATCGAGGTGGTCTTGGCTGATGACGGCGGGGTGACGGTGCGCGACTATGGGCGGGGCATTCCTCTCGACAGCGTGGTCGCTTGTGTGTCGCAAATCAACACCGGCGGCAAGTTCACGACAGGCGAGGACGGCGAGGACCGGCCCTTCGCTTGTTCCATCGGTTTGAACGGCGTCGGTCTGAAAGCGGTGAATGCGCTTTCCAAGAGCTTTGTGGTGATTTCCCGGCGTCATGGACACAGCCGCAGAGTGGTTTTTGCCGAGGGCTCACTGCTTCAAGAGGAGCGTGGCAATACCATGGACCCCGATGGCACCGAGGTCTACTTCCAACCTTCGGAGCGTTTTTTCCCGGATTTTCGTTTTGAGGCCAAGCACATCCGTCGGCGCATGCAACACTATGCGTGGCTGAATAGCGGCCTGAGCATGATTTTCAATGGCGAGAGATTCTTTTCTCGCCGCGGCTTGTTGGAGTTGCTGGAGGCCAAGCAGGAGAGTGAGCCCTTGTACACCCCCCTGCATTACCGCTCAAACACCCTCGAATTTGCCTTTTCGCATACGGACAGCTTTAATGAAAGCTACTACTCCTTTGTCAATGGCCAGTATACCAATGATGGCGGCACGCATTTGTCGGCCTTCAAGGAAGGCATCCTCAAGGCCGTCAATGAGATTGCGCAGAAGACGCTGGATGGGGACGACGTGCGCAATGGCATCATCGGCGCGGTGGCGATTCGTCTGGACAACCCTATTTTCGAGTCCCAAACGAAAAACAAGCTGGGCAACACGGAAATTCGCACAGAGATTGTCAACGAGGTGCGCAAGGCCGTTGTGGAAGTGCTTTACAAGAATCCCGACTTGAAGAACAAGTTGCTGGAGAAGGTGACGCAGAATGAAGCGGTGCGCCGGCAAATCCAAGTGGTTCGCCGGGAGGCCCGCGAGCAGGCGAAGAAGACCAGCCTGAAAATTCCCAAGCTGCGCGACTGCAAATTTCACCTCTGCGATGCGCCGTCGCGGCGGAAAGAGGAGGAGAAGATCAAGTGTTCCGAGTCGGTACTGTTTCTGACCGAGGGCGATTCGGCGGCGGCGAACATGATCAGTGCTCGCGACCCTGAGACGCAGGCGGTCTTTCCGCTGCGCGGCAAGCCCCTGAACTGCTACGGCAGGAAAAAAGAGACGATTTACAAAAACGAGGAATTCTATTACATCATGCAGGCCATGGGGGTGGAGGAGAGCCTGGACGACCTCCGTTATGGCCGCATCGTTATTGCTTCAGATGCGGACGTGGACGGCTTCCACATCCGCAATCTGCTGATCACCTTCTTTTTGACCTACTTCCAGCCGCTGGTGCTTTCCGATCACCTGTTCATTCTGGAGACGCCGCTCTACCGCGTGCGTAACAAAAAGAAGACCTTTTATTGTTTTAACGACCGCGAGCGCGACGAAGCCATCGCCAAGTTGGGCAAAGGCCACGAAATCACCCGCTTCAAAGGCTTGGGTGAAATCTCCCCCAACGAATTCGGGCCTTTCATCGGCCCCGATATGCGGCTGCTGCCTGTCAGTGTGGACAATGTCCGCGAGATTGACGGCATGCTCGGCTTCTTCATGGGCGACAATACGCCGAGCCGACGGGACTATATCATGGAGAATCTTCGCTGACGCGGCGTCGCGTAGTCGGGTGATGACGCTGCCGGCGCAGCGTTGCCGCAGGTGAATGTGAAAGGGTGCTCTGACCCATGGCCTCTGGAAAAGGTAAGAAAAAAAATAAAGGGCTGCCTGCTGACGAAGGGCAGGAGCTGAATGCCGACGCGTTCGACGACGAACTCGCAGCAGCGTCGGCGGCAGACGGCGACGGCGACGCGGATGCTGACGATAGCGACGAGCGACGAGACGAAAAGACCCGGCTGGACGCGGATAACGCTGACGCCGGGCACGACCTTGACGCCGAAGATGCTGACGCCGGGCACGAAGACGCTGAGGATGACGATGACGGTGCGGCTGGTGCTGACGATGACGAGGAGGATGACGGCATTCGTGCCCTGCTGGCCACGAACTTCATTGAGTACGCCTCCTACGTCGTCAAGGACCGGGCGATTCCTGACGTTGACGACGGCTTGAAGCCCGTGCAACGACGGATTTTGTACTGCCTGCACCGGATTGATGACGGCCGCTACCATGAGGTGGCGGGAGTCATCGGCGACACGATGCACTACCACCCGCACGGTGACCAGTCCATCGGCGCCGCCTTGACAGTGCTGGCCAACAAGGAGTACTTCATTGACCGCCAGGGGAACTTCGGCAATATCCTGACCGGTGATGGTGCGGCGGCCGCGCGTTACATCGAATGTCGCTTGACGCCCTTGGCGCGAGAAGTGCTCTTCAATGAGGACATCACGGAGTTTTCCGAATCCTACGACGGTCGTAGTCTGGAGCCGGTGCGCCTGCCCTGCAAGGTGCCGGCGCTGCTCATGCTGGGGTCAGACGGCATTGCCGTCGGCATGATGACGCGCATCTTCCCGCACAACTTCCGCGAACTGCTGGAAGCTCAGATTGCCATCTTGGAGGATCGTCCTTTCCAACTCTACCCGGACTTCCAGCAGGGCGGCATCATGGACGTGAGCGAGTATGCGGACGGCGCGGGCCGCATCCGTCTGCGGGCGCGCATTGAGGCCGATGGCGACAAGAAGGTGATCATTCGGGAATTGCCGGCGACCATGACTACGGAGTCCTTGATCGCCTCCATTGAGCGGGCGGCGCGGAACAACCGCATCAAGATCGCCGCGATCAACGACTACACGGCGAAAGAGGTCGCCATTGAGATCAGCTTGCCGCGCAATGTCTACGCTGAAGAGACCATCCGCGAGCTCTATGCCTACACGGACTGCGAAGTCACGGTGAATTCGACCCTGCGGGTGATCCGCGAGCAGGTGCCGGTGGAAATGACGGTCAGCGAGGTGCTGCGGCGCAACACAGAGATGCTCCAAGGGTTTCTGCGTCGCGAGCTGGAAATTGAGCGGCAGAAGCAGGAAGACCTGTTTCACGAAAAGACTCTTGCGCAGATTTTCATTGAGAACCGCATTTACAAGCGCATTGAAAAGTGCGAAACACTTGAGCTGGTGATGAAGGAAACGCGTGCGGGTTTGGAACGCTTCCGGCATTTGCTCCGGCGGGACATCACTGACGCCGACATTGAGAAGTTGCTGCAGATACCGATCCGGCGCATATCCATGTTCGATATTCGCAAAAACGAGCAGGAACTCGCGTCCTTGCTGCAAGACATGGCGGCGACGGAGGCGAATCTGGCGCAGATCGTCACTTACACGATTGCCTATATCCGGCGCCTGCTGGACAAGTACGGCGCGCAATTCCCGCGGCGGACGGTAATTGAGAACTTCGCGCCGGTGGATGTGCGCAAGATTGCCCGGCGCGATGTGAAGGTCTACCACGACCGCCTGAATCACTTTCTCGGCACCAATGTCAAGGGCAGCAATAAAGACGCCGCGCCGCTGGTGTGTACGGAGTTCGACCGTTTGGTCCTGCTGCGCAATGATGGCGCCTGCCGCGTGATTTCCGTGCCGGAGAAGGAATACATCGGCCCGACCAAGTACGTGATGCTGTGGGACAAGGACCAGATCTATTCCATCCTCTATCGTGACCGGCAGGAGGGTACGTGGTTTGTCAAACGCTTCGCTGTTGAGCAGTTTACCCTCGGGCGCGAATATCAGATCGTACCACCGAATTGCCTGATTGAGAATCTCTATACCAACAGTGGCGTGGTGGTGTCGCTGGAACTGGCGCCCAACAACCGTCGCTCATACCATTCCGTTACCGTTGATTTTGACACCTACGCGCTTCGCTCGCGTGGTGCGAGGGGCTTCAAGCTCACCCAGTACCCGGTAACCGCTGTCAATGTCATCAAACGCGGCAGCGCGGCAATGCCGCAGGAAAACGCAGCGGACGCTGGCACTGACGAGGAGAAGGCGAGGGGCGAAGACGAAACCCCAGTGGCAGACGTCGCCGCCACGCAGAGCGGGAGCGGAAAGGACGCGCCGGCGTCGGAGAGCGCTGCGAAGCAGAGCGGGAAGGAGCCATCGCCAGTAGAGAGCACTGCCAAACAAGGCGGAAAAGATGCGCCGTCGGCAGGGAGCAGCACCAAACAAGGCGGAAAAGAGGCGCCGCCGGCAGACGCCGCCCCAAAAACAAAGGCGACTCGCGATGACGGTGACGCCCAGCGTGGTGAGTCAGGCGACAATCAGGCTGGAACCGCTGATGAAGGGGAGCAGGCTGGCGACGCCGGCAGCGCAGAGCAGGCCAAGCTGGACGTCGAGGCGATAAAAAAAGGCGCCGCCAAGGGGATGTCACGCCTGCGCAAGCTCATTGACGAGGATACCCCCTTCTTCCTGGAAGACTGAGGGTAGTCGGGCGGCCGTTGCCAGGGTGGACGGGTGGACAGAGTAGATGCGGCTTCCAGCCGCTTTCGGACGCGTCTGTTTTCCGTCCAGAGTAGATGCGGCTTCCAGCCGCTTTCGGACGCGTCTCGCCCGCCGACGCCATTTATTCATCGCCGGGCTTCCGTCCAGAGTAGAAGCGGCTTCCAGCCGCTTTCGGCCACGTCTCGCCAGTCGACGCCATTCATTCAGCGCCGGGCTTTCGCTTGGCCCCGCGACGCCAGTCATGTGTGCGTATTCGCGCCCTCAGTCTTCCTCGTCGAGCCAACGCTGGAGATTCTCGGCGACAAAGGCGTCGTCATGCAGCTGTGGGTAGGCGTCATGGACGCGGGTGATTTCGTCAGCTTGGCCGGGGGAGAGAGTTTCATTTGGGTTGAGGCACCAGATGCCCTTGAGGAGGCCCTGCCGACGCAGGACTTCGTGCATGCCGGGGATGCAGCCGGCGAAGCCGTGGGCGGGATCGAAGAAAGCGGCGTTGCAGTCGGTGATCTGGATGCCGCGGGTAAGCAACTCGGGCGGGATGGGCGCGTTGCTATCCAGCAGAGCGTGGATTTCCGCGAGGAGTTCGACGGCGCGGCGGGTCCAGCAGCACCAATGCCCCAACAGTCCGCCGCGGATACGGACCTTCTTACCGGCAATGTTGTAGACCGTGAGCAAATCGCCGACGATGTTGTCGTCGTTGCCGGTGTAGAGCGTGATGTCGCGACCGGATTCGGCGACGGCGCGGACGACGTTGAAGGTGCAATAGCGGTTGAATGGCGCGATTTTGATGCCGAGGACATTGCTGATCTTGCAGAACTCGCGCCAGAATTCGTAGGGGAGGACACGGCCGCCGACGCTGGGCTGGAGGTAGAAGCCGATGACGGGCATGACTTCGGCGACGGCGCGGCAGTGCTCAACGAGCGCCTCGATGTTATCATCGCGCAAGGCAGCGAGACTGAGGAGACCGGCGTCGTAGCCGCAGCTGACCGCGAAGCGGGCTTCGGCGAGCGCCTGCTCGCGTCGGCCGCAGATGCCGGCGATCTTGAGTATTTGTTGACCGCGGCGTGCGCAATAGCGGTCAATGAATTGCGCTGTTTGGCTAAGCACGGGCTCAAAGAGGCCGATTTCGGGCTTGCGGATTTCAAATTGCGTCGAATGGACGCCGACGGCGATGCCGCCGGCACCCGCATCAATGTAGTAGCGGCAGAGTGCACGTTGGTAGCGGGGGAGGAAGCGGCGTTTTTCATCCAAGGCCAGGGGTTGGGCCGGGATGACACAACCAGTGCGGAAACGCTGGAGAACGGCGGGGGCGATGTCGGCTATGCTGCGCATGGGAATTCTCTTTCTTAGGAGCTGTACAGAAATTACGTTTACATTTTCAGTTTCTTTTGGCAGTCTTCTGTAGCGCCTCTCCGAGGCGCCTGATTTTGGGGTGTTCCCACCCCAGGCTGAAGCCTGGGGTTAAGCATGGTTAAGCGCCTACGGCGCAAGTCCTTGCATCCACATCACATAACACATATACTTCCCTCTGTTTTCCATGCAGAAGACCCATTACGAAAAAACAATTGGGAATAATTCCAGAACAGTTGCCTTAATTTTTGAATGACTCCTTAGTATTTGCCGTCGTTGACTTCGAAGTGGGTCGGTTTGCCCAGGGATACGCCGCCTTTGCGGAGCCAGTCGGCCTGCCAGGCGATCATGCTTTCCAGCGGTACTGTGGGCGGGCCGAAGAGGCTGATCATGCGTGAGGCGTTGGACAGGTAGGCGACATCGCCGGAGCGCTCGTGCCGGAAACGCAGGGGCTTGCCCAGCTGCTCGGCGAGGGCGCGCGCGGCGTCCTCAATGGCAATGGTTTCCGGGCCGGTGACGTTGAGGATTGCCGCCGGTGATGCGGCCATTGCCAGCGAGCGCAGCGCGATGTTATTGGTGTCGCCCTGCCAGATCACGTTGAAATGGCCGACGCTGTTGTCAACCTCTTCGCCGGCAAGAATGGCGCGCCCGATGTCGTGCAGGACGCCATAGCGCAGATCAATCGCGTAATTGAGGCGG
This sequence comes from Lentisphaerota bacterium, assembly GCA_012799755.1. GTDB lineage: Bacteria > Verrucomicrobiota > Lentisphaeria > Oligosphaerales > Oligosphaeraceae > Oligosphaera. The sequence continues at coordinate 11,348 of JAAZKQ010000464.1, forward strand.
AAGAGGGTGACCTTGGTGCCGTAGGTCAGCGCCGCGTATTGGAAGATGCGTTCACGACCAAGACAGGATTGGGCATATTCACCCACCGGATCCGGCGGAACGTCTTCATCGCAGCCGCCCGTCGCCGCAGTGACCAGCGGATAGACGCAGCCCGTGGAAAAGGCGACGATGCGTGAATCGCGAAAATGCCTGGTCACGTTGTCAGCGACCACCGTGTTCATCATCCAGGTCAAATCTTCACGACCGTCGGTGCCGAATTTGCGTCCGGCCATGTAGATGACATTTTCCATTTGCGGCAGGGCGGCGACGGCGTCGCGGTCGAGCAGATCGCAGGCAATGGTTTCTATGCCGTATGACTCAATCTTTTCCCGCGATCCCGGCGTACTGAAGCGGGCAACGCCGCAGACGCGCTTGCGGACTCCCGCCTGGCGGATGGCGTTCAGCGCGCAACGCCCCAGGGACACGCCGATCTTGCCGGCGATGCCCAGGATGATGATGTCACCATCCAGGCGCTTCATAAGCTCGACAAGCTCAGGTGATGGCTGCGACAGCAGATCGTCAAGCTGCTCTTCGTCCCGAATGGTGGCGAGTAGTTTGGTCATGGCTGATGTGCTCCTGATGAAGGCTGAAGAAAGGTCCCGCCCAGTTATGGGATGTGCTAATATATACCGCAGTTTTCTATCCGCAGATTCCGCAGATTAACGCAGATTGTTTTTTGCGGGTGGGGTGGTAGAGGCAGAGGGAAGGCTTTTTCGCAGACCGATCAGACCGATCAGACCGATCAGACCGATCAGACAGCAGAATCCGTCCGATCCGCCTGCTGATAGCAAAGAAACTGCGCGGGGCACTTGCAAAAGGCGCAGGCGGAAGTATTTTTTAGCATCATTGAAGCGCAATTCAGCATTGCTGAATTTTCCTGCGTCCGCAACTGCCTTTAATTAACGGGTACAAGTCAATAAGGCTGCCATGATCCAGTCTATTGAACGTTGCATGACATTGTTGGAGCTGCTGAGTTCGGCAGGGCCGGAGGGCCTCGGGCTGGGTGACTTGGCGACGCGTTCGGGCCTGAAGGCGCCGACGGCGCATAACATTCTGGCGACGCTGGTGGAATTGGGTTATGCGGATCAGACCAGCGGTCGCCATTACGTCCTGGGGGTCAAGGCGCGGCAGTTGGGCAATCGGGGCGGGCTGGTGCAGCGACTGACGCAGCATGCGCATGGCCCGATGTCCGAGCTGGTGCAGCGGGTGCAGGAAACGGCGGTTTTTTGTCTCTACGAGCGTGGCAAACGAAGGACGCTGGTGGCATTGGAAAGTGCGCATGCCCTGCGGGTGGCGGCGCAGGAGGGCGAGGATGATCGGTTGCTATCAACGGCGACGGGGCGGGTGCTGCTCAGTCTTTTGCGTGAAAGCGAGCTCAAGAGATGGCTGGTCGGCCGGAGCTTGCCGGATTACGGCTGGCCGGAGGTCGCGGATTTGACGGCGCTGCAGGCGGCCTTGGCGCAGATTCGGGAAAGCGGTCACTGTTCCTTCAGCAAAGACACGTTGATTCATGCCTTGGCGGTGCCGTTGCAATTTCCTGAGTATGGCTTGCGTGCGGCGCTGGGCGTCTTTTATCCCCGTGGACGTCGTCCAGCCGACGGTGATGACTGGGAGCTGCTGCTGCGCCTGAAGGACACGGCGGCGAAAATCATGTCGTTTAAGGATTAGTTAGAGATAGGACAGTTATGACAGGTGTTGTTCCGCTCCGGCAGCGGGGCAGGAGGCAAAGGCAACTCAGCAAAAAGGTGTGCTTAGCATGAATGCAGCTGAACTGAAAAAACGGGCGAAGGAGCTCGGCGCGGACCTGATCGGCATCGCGCCGTACGAGCGCTGGGCTGATCTGGCGCCGGACAAGAATCCGCGGTCAATCATGCCGCGCTGCCAGTCGGTGATCGTCATCGGTCGGAAGATTCTGCGCGGAGCGTTCCGCGGCGTGGAGGAGGGCACCAATTTCCAATCCACCTATGGTATCTACGGTCGGGATTGGCATGAGGGGACCTTCTTCCCGCGCGTGACCTACGCGCTGTGCAATGAGCTGGAGCGCTGCGGCGCCGAGGCCATGCCCATGAGCGGCGGCGTGCCCGGCGGCGAAAACAAGATCATCGGCAACGAAGGCGTCGCCGCCAACGTCAGCCTTGACAGTAAGTTTTTTGCGCAGGCGGCGGGTTTGGGCAGCGTGGGCAAGGGCGGTTTCTTCTTGACGAGCAAGTACGGCCATCGTCAACGCCTGGCGCTGATTTTGACGGACTTGGAGCTGGCGGGCGACCAGCCGGTCGAGCTTGATTTGTGCAAGGACTGCGACGCTTGTCTGCAAGCCTGTCCCTTGCAAGCGTTGACGGCGACCGGCGCCGGCGCTTTTGCCTTGAATACGAAGCTCTGCGGGCTCTGCCAAAATGGCCGGCAGAACAGCGGCGCTCTGCGCTACGAGCCGCTTGATCGTCTGGCCGCCGCCTGTGGCCGCGCCTGCCTGGTCGCTCTGGAAAACAAAATTGAGGAGCGTTTCAAGGCGCCATTCCGCAAGCGCGCCGTGTGGGAACGGGACATCAATGGCAAAGTCACGGTGAAGCCCCTGCCGAAGAAAGGAGAATAAGTCATGACCTCACAAGAACTCAAGGCTGCGGCAAAGAGCTTCGGCGCTGACTTGGTCGGCATTGCCTCAACCGCGTCCCTGGCCTACTTGCCCAAGGAAGACAACCCGCTGTCCATTTTCCCGCAGGCTAAAAACGTGATTGTCATCGGCCGGAAGATACCGCGTGGCGCGCTGCGCGGCATCGAACAGGGCACAGAGATGGACAACTCCTTCGCGCAGTTCGGTTTCATCACCCTCGAAGACAATTTTTTGGCCAAGACGACCTACGATGTGAATATCTGGATGGAAGCGCGCGGTTTTGAAGCCGTGCCGCTGTTCGCCTATGACTGCGCCGGCCAGCCGGTGGGCGTGCCGGTGGCGCCGGACAAACCCGCGCCGAACGTCATCCTCAAATACCGCGTGCTGGCACAGGCCGCCGGCCTGGGCGAGACCGGCCTGAACGGACTGTTCCTGACGCCGGAGCTCGGCCCCCGCCAGCGTTTCGCCATATTGTTGACAGACGCCGAGTTGGAGGCCGACAAGCCCTTCCGTCCCCACCTCTGCAAAGACTGCGGCAAATGCGTGCCGGCCTGCCCGCTGCAAGCTCTGGATGCGAAGAAGGGCGCCAAGGCGGGCTTCGCGGGCTACGAAAGCCTGGTCGCCGCGCGGGATAACGATCTCTGCAAACGCTGCCGCAATGGCGCTTTCCAGACCAACGAAGGACGCTTCAATACCGTCGAACGTGTCGCCGCCGCCTGCTCGCGGGCATGCATCGCCGCGCTCGAAGAACGGGGCGCCACCAAGGAAAAATTCACCCATCCTTTCCGACAGAGTGCCCCCTGGGGCCGTGATATTGTCGGCGACAAGGTACAATAACTCTGGAGGAAGTCAGCATGTCAGCAAAAGTCTTGACGTCAAAGATGTTGAAGGATTTGGCGAAGAAGATCGGCGGCGGCGGCGGCGGCGTGGACGTCGTTGGCGTCGCCAATATCGAGCGCTTTGCGGAAGCGCCGGAACGGATGCACCCGCTGAACATCTTTCCGGACTGCAAGTCCGTGATATCCATTGTGCAGCCGATACCGCGGAGCACCTACCGCGGCATCACGGAAGGCACGCATTGGAACAATTACACCTACTACGCCTACAATCGTCTGAACACGCTGTTCCGGCCGATTGTCACGGATGAGCTCAGCCGCTTCATTGAGGAATGCGGTTACGAGGCGGTGCCGGTCTATCCGGGCGTGCCGGAGACCTATCCGAACAACCCCGATCCGATTCCCGGGCGGCCCTCGCCGGAGGTGCAGATTCAAGTGCGTATCGCGGGTATGGCCTGCGGCCTGGGTGAGATAGGCTGGTCGAAGGTCTTCCTGCATCCGGTCTTTGGTCCGCGCGTGCGCTTGGGCACGATTTTAACCGACGCGGTACTGGAGCCAGACCCGCTGATCAAG
>JAAZKQ010000465.1 GCA_012799755.1 Lentisphaerota bacterium
GCTTGGGATGCAAGCATAGGTTCCATTGCCTCTTTGGCGCCAGTCAGCTTCGCCGACTGGCGCCAAAGAGGCCGAGGAACACGAACATAAACGGCGCTTCACCCAGGGCGACGCTCTGCCTTCGGCATCGCTTTGCCCTGGGCTATCATAGCTCGCGCTTTCAGCGCTCAAATGCCAGGGAGAAGATGTTTTGGCGGTAGGGCGGTCAGAATGACCGCAGAAACAGAGTTATCAATGCGTGACCGGTTACTAGGAAAGCAGCCGGTCATCGCTGACTGCGCCGGTCATGCTGTTGCTTTGCGGTGTCTTTACCGATATATTCTTTAATTTTGCGTGTCCTTCGATGTGCCTGAGATGACCATAAGCCAGGAGATGAGACGATGACAGCACTGGTTGCCGTACTCATGGGCAGCGCTTCTGATCTGCCGAAAATACAGCCCTGCATTGACACCCTTAAGAGCCTTGAGATTCCTGTTGAGGTGCGTATTATGTCTGCCCATCGCACGCCCGATGTGGTGATGGCCTTCGCCGGCAATGCCGAAAAGCAGGGCATGGAGGTCATCATCGCCGCCGCCGGTGGCGCTGCGCATTTGGCCGGTGTGGTGGCCGCGCATAGCATCTTGCCGGTCATCGGCATCCCCGTGGAGGGCGGCGCTCTGAATGGCTTGGACGCACTGCTCTCGACGGTGCAGATGCCCGGCGGCATTCCGGTGGCGACGGTGGGCATCGGCAGCGGCGGCGCCGTGAACGCGGCGTTGCTGGCGGCGCAGATCATCGCCCGCAAGGACCCGGCTTTGCGTGAGCGTTTCAGCGCTGATCGCGCCAAGCGCCGGGAAAAAGTTCTTGCCGCCGACAAGGAGCTCGCGCCCTGATGAGCAGTTACGGTCAGCGCTGGATGTTCCCGTTAGCACTGCTGCTTGCTTGCTGTGTGCTGCTGTCACTGCGGCCAATGCACGCAGCAGAAGCTGAGCAGGGTGCTGCGCCACCTGCGGCGGCTGAAGCCGCGCCCGCCGTTCCGATTGCTCCCGCCGCGCCCGCTACGCCCGCTACCGCTGCGCCCGCGCCTGCACCCGTCGCTCCTGCCATACCGGCTGAGCCCGCGCCGGCGTCCGTTGTTCCTGGCGGCGATGGCCCGGCTCACAGTGGCTTGGCCTTGTTGCAGCTGTTGCAACGCGAGGGCGCCTTGCCGCCGCTTCCGAGCGAAGAAGAACAGCGGGTGCTTGAAGAGATGTTGTTACTGATGCGGTCGCCGGCCGTGCTGATGCGGTCGCCGACGATTCCCAGCGTGGTCGGCGAGTGGCGCTTGGACATCGGCGGCACGGCTGAGCGCACTCAGGCGCTGCTGCGCATCAACAGTCTGGACTGCACATATTCGGAGGAACTGGCAGCCTTTCAGCAGGCCTTGGAGAAGGGCGACTATCACGGCGTGATTCTTGACCTGCGCAGTGTTGATGGACAGGACAAGACGGCCGCCGAGGCACTGGAAGCGATGCTCGTCGCTGCCGCGCTGCCGGTGATTGTCTTGGTTGACGCCGATACCTACGGTGTAGCCGAAAGTCTCGCCCGCAGCCTGCAGCAACAAGGCGCCTTTGTGATGGGCGAGCCCAGCCGAGGGATTCCCGGCCCGGGCCGCGTGTTGCCTTTCCGAGATGGGCTCTATTTGCGCTTGCCGCAGGAGATGCCTGCGGGGGGAGGGGCGTCTTGGACGCTCGCGGTACTCCCTGATCGCGATTTGCGCGCCGTGTCCCTTGATGACGAGGGCGACGCCTGGATGAAGCAGGCCAGCGATACTCTGGTGGCAATCATGGTACTCAGGCGGAAGGCCAATGAATAGAGTGCTTTGTCATGTGCTGGTGCTGCTGTTGCCCTGTGCGGCGCTCTTGCGCGCTCAGCCGGTTCAGCAGCCTGCCGCGGCGCCGCCGGTTCAACCGAAAGTGGCAACCGAGACGATGCGGTCCAAGGAGCTGCAAGTCAAAGCATGGTCAGCGGCGCGGGCGAGAAATGTCGCTCTCTATGCAGCCAATTGTGCTTCGCTGGTTGATGACTTCCTTCATTGCTCCGATCAGCCCAAAAGCATGCTGTATATCAGTGAACGGGGCCTGAGCGGAGCGGAGAACCGATCCTATACGCTGGAGTTCACGGCTGACGAGCGCATGGATGCCGTTACTTGGCGCCTGATGCAAGTGCTGTTGCGGCGACGAGCGCGGGAGATGGGCTACAAAGTGCCGGTTGATGCGGCCGTGCTGCGCTGGCTGGCATCGGCCTTGACCAACCGCATGGTCATGGGTGGCCGCGGCGTTCGCGGCATTTACGAGCTGGACTATCAAGTGGCTAACCAGCAATTTGCTCGCAAACATTTTCCCCGAGTTGACGAACTGCTGCTGAGCCGGCTCAGTCCGGACTATTCGGAGCTGTTCCAGCTGCACATGCTGCATTGTGATTTGCTGGTGGGCTGTTTTGAGAGATTGCCGGCGCCTCATGGCCAGATTTTCTGCGAACTGCTGGAGCTGGCGGCGCACGGGCGGCCCTTGGTGCAAGCGGCCAGTTATGTCCTCCAGAATTACCAGCCGGGAGTGGTTTCGCTGCAAGCGTGGTATGAGCGGCAGGTGCTGCTCGTTTGTGATCGTGGTATTCGTCATCAGTCGTTGGCCATGATTATCGAATGTGTCGAAGTCCTGGAGTCCGTCCAGATGGTCAAGGCCGGTCGAGGGCTTGATCTTGTTGAACGAGTTCATTTGGACGAAGTGCCCGATGTCATCAAGGACCTGAAGCTGGACCGCAACGCCATCGGTCATCTGCAACTGTGCTTCTACGAACTCAAGAGGGACGCGCCGGTGCTTTTGCAGCCGGCTTTGGATATGTATGGCGAGGCCTTGGCCACTCTCGCCAACGGTCATACGACGCGCTTTCGCCGTGAATTCCGGGCGGCGCGCGAGGAGTTCGCCCGCGCCGTGGACAGGCAGCAGCGCGTTGCCGCCGTGCTGGATGAGGCCGAACGCGAGTACGTCACCGTTCCCGACCGCTTCGGGGTCTATCTGCGAGTTCAGGAACGCTACGATGAGCTGAGAGATCAGTTGTTGCCCGTCTGGCAGGACGCAGATTCCAGACAGAAAAAAGACGCCGTGGCGCCGGTAGTGCCATAGCGCCGGTTTTTCTTTCTGCGGTGTCGCGGCAGGCGAATCAAGGATAGGAGAAGTCATGGACATCCAAGGTCACGTCTTTCAGTTGAAGTTCCCCTTGCGGCGGGTTCATTGCGGCATGCCCCTGGGCAACAGCGATCTCGGCGTGCTGGTCATGGGCTCCGGTCGGCGCCTGGAGCTTGTGTTCAGCCTAGCTTCCTGCTGGGATCATCGTGGCGCCACCACCTTGGGGCGGCCCTGTCCCTACCGCGACCTGGTGAAAGCCTACGATCCCTACGATGTCAGCGAAGAAAATCGCCTGCTGCAGGCCGCCGCTGTCACGGCGCAGCCCATGCCGCGCTATCCCGTCTGGTGGCCGGCGACTCGTGTGCCCGGCGGGCGTTTCGTGCTCACTCTCAAGGCGCCCTTGAAGACAGCGACCTTGGACTACGCCA
>JAAZKQ010000466.1 GCA_012799755.1 Lentisphaerota bacterium
ACCACATACCAGCCTGGGGTTGCGCCCGTGGCGCAACCCCAGGGAAGCCCCACCCGAAACAGCACGCTGAAGGTGTGCCACATAGCAGACACGAAAGATGGTTTCCACTGCAAGGCAATAGAAAATGTCTGTTATCAATCGGTAACCGCTCACCATCTCGCGCCCTCTCCTTCGCCAACAGCATGGACAATCCCGCCGGAGCCATTACCTTTTAGCGGAGCATTTTCTTCCCACCTCAGCCCATCCCCCAACCAGGAGTCGCCATGTCTCTGCCCATCACTGACCAGCCTGTTTTTGCCTATCGTCCGCCCTACGGCAAGCACCTGTTCGACGACATGCCGGCGCTTGCCGCCGCTCGCGATGCCGGCATTGACGTCATCTGCCTGTCGCCCATGAACACCGCTAATTCCCTGGGCGACCCCTACTCGCCCTATCCGACCATCTGGAAATACCTCGACACCTACGACTTCGCCGTGCTCGAACAACAAATCAACGACATTCTCGCCGTCCACCCCCGGGCGCGTTTCATCACCGTCGTTGATCTCAATTCGCCGCCTTGGCTGGCCCGCCGTCTCTCCATGGACTCCTTTTATGAAGCCAGCAACTGCTCTCTCTCCAAAGAGTGGAAAGACGCCACCACCAACTACCTCAAGGCCTTCCTGGACTACTGTGAAAAACACCACGCCGAGCGCATGCTTGGCTACATCATTGCCTGCGGACGTACCCTGGAGTGGATCGAAGCCAACATCCGCGCCGCCGGCACCCACAAATCCGCCTTCTATCCCGAGTGGTGCAAACAGCAACAGCGCGAACTGCTGCCCATTCCCCGCACGGACGAAATCTACAAGCCCGCCCACGGCTGGATTTACGACCCCGACAGCGAGAAACACGTCAGCCAGTGGCTCTATTATGTGAACTACCTCACGGCGGACCTCGCCATCCATTTCATCCGCTGCGCCCGGGAGCATGTCCGCCCCGAAGCGCGCCTCGGACTTTTCTACGGCCATATCCACCATATCCACCCATCCGGCCAGATGGACTGCGAACGCGTGCTCAAGACCGCCCCGCCGGACTTCTTCATCGGCGCGGCCTGCAACAGCAATCCCAACATGGGCTCTTCCAGCGGCTATATCTGCACCCTCAAGATGTGCCGGCGCTACGGCATCGGCTTCATGCACGAATGTGACCGCATCACCAGCACCGGCAATCTCCAGGTCAATGAACACATCGCCCTCAGCGGCGGCATCTGGGTCAAAACTCAGAACAGCGTCGAAGACTGCGCCATGATCCGGCGCGAAACCGCGCTGTGCATCATCAACCGCTTCTCCATCTGGTGGTTCAATATCTGGGGCCACGCCTACGACAGCGACGAAACCAAGGCCGCGCTCAAGAACGCCCGCGAGGTCTGGGACCGCTACATGCCCCGGTCCACCGGCTCCGCCGCTCAAACCCTGCTGGTTTTCGACCCCGAAAACAACTACCGCATCAACGTCGGCACGCCGAATCTCCAGCATCTTGCCTGGAAGTTCCGCCAGGAACTCTACACCTATGGCGTGCCCTTTGACACCGCCGCCTGGACCGACTTGGCCGCCACTGACCTCAGCCAGTACCGCCTCATTCTCTTCCAGAATCCCGCCTGCCTCGACGATCAGCGCCTCGCCTTCCTCCGCGAAAAGGTGCTCCGCGACGGTCGCGTCGTCGTCTGGCTCTGCCCCCCCGGAACCGTCTTCAACGACCAATACCGGCCCGACATGGCCGAAAGCATCAGCGGCAATGCCAACAACAGCGCCAGCTGCGCCATCAGCGCTCTGCCCGACGCCGTGTCCGTGTCCTGCTATGACAGTCGCACCCTCGGCATTGATCAGTTCCGCGAGCTCGCCGGCATGGCCAAGGTCCATCTTTACGGCGACAAGGGCAACGCCGTCATGGCCTCCCGCGAATTCCTCATGGTCCACCGCAAAGACCCCGGCCAAGCCCGCATCACCCTACCGGTCAGCGCCAAAACCATCACCGAAGTCTTCAGCGGCCGCCATATCGCCGACAACACCGCAGTCTTCACTGACAGCTTCAGCGGCCCGGACACCCGCCTCTACCACTTCACCCAAGATTGAGCTTCCACTGACGCCCAGCGCCTTGCAGCAGTCGCGAAGCGATAGCCGCAAGGCGCTGGGCCGAAAAGGGATAGCTGGGGGAGCACGAGGGGGAGGAAAGGGGCTCGGCCGCTGCCCTGCGCCACAGGCGCAGGGATAGTCGAACCGTGAAGCGGTGGCCCGAGCGAAGCGAAGGGTATTTTCCTCCCTCTCGCAAAACCCGGTCAGGCCTTCCAGTAGGCGGCTATTTGGGCGAAAGTGTCCCGACGGGTGGTGTTTGCCTTGCCGCCGGTTCCCAGCGTCGGGCAAATCCAGCCGCCTTCTTCAAATTCATTCCAGGCGAAGACCAGGATATTCCCCGTGGGGCAGGAATCGGCATGCTCACGCACCCATTCCTTGAGTTGCGCGGCGCCGGCCAGAAGCTGTTCAGCCGTCGCCGTTGGGTGGTAGGTGACAGCGGGATAAGACCCCCAGAGAACCGGATGGTTGACACGCGGCTGCGGATTCCAGCCCATGGAAAAATGCGGCAGGACAGGCCAGCCACTGGCGACATACTTGTCGTGTTGACGCCTCTGCGCTGCCAGTATCGCGTCATAGCTATCGCCGCTGGCTACACAGGCATAGCGACCGAGGGCCTGGATGCTTCCCGCCGCTTTTTCACCGGGAATTTGCCCCATCAGCACCGCATAGGGATCATCAACCCCAGCCTGACGGCAGAAGACGCGCAGGCGCGACAAAGTCCCTTCCCAGGGAGCACTCATCAAATAGACCAACGGACGACCGCCGATTTTCTCGTAATAAGGCGCCTTCATCGTTTCGGCCAAGGCAATCAGCTCCTCGTCAAAATATGGATGGCTGGTGACGAGAATGGCGCAAAGACCTATCTGGTCACGCAACGGGCTTTGCACGTGCATGAGTCGAGCCTTGACAAGTTCGCAAACATGTTCGTCAACGTTAGCGGCGGCGCTGGTAACGAGGTGGTCGGTATGGGGCTGGCGGTCGTACCAGCAATAGGCAAAATAGTCAATGCCCGCAGCGATGGCGTGGCGCATTTCCGTTTCGTATTCAGCGACGGCGCGCACAGGAAAGTCAATTTTGTCGTCGCCCAAATCAATGGCATAATACGGTACGCGTTCGCGAAATTGTGCTTCGCTGAGCGAACGCGTGGCATAGCCGCCGAAAAACGTCGTTGCCGGCAGACTGCAATCCCAGTTGACAGCTCCAATGCGGGTAATCAGCTTTTGTCTTGGCATGTTGAACTTCCGATGGGGGTTAAAAGACGCCGAGGGCAGCTGAAAAACAGCTTGGGTTTTGCGAGGCACTGTCCAACAGTAAGGCTATTAAGGAGTTGTACAGAAATTACGTTTACATTCTCGGTTCCTTTTCGCGGTTTTCTGTAGCGCCTTTCCAAGGCGCCTGATTTTGGGGGTTCCCCCACCCCAGGCTGAAGCCTGGGGTTAAGCATGGTTAAGCGCCTACGGCGCAATCATGCATTCATGCAACACACATGCTG
>JAAZKQ010000467.1 GCA_012799755.1 Lentisphaerota bacterium
CGGTTTTTCGGCTATATTTCGTGCCGTTCCTTGAAATCAGCAGCCCACCCACCCTAGGGGGCCCCCATCCAATGGTACGGGCGCGCCCGCGCGCGAAGGAACCGACACAAAAAAATGCCGCTGTGGCATAGTGGACGCGACTGCGGCTGCGCGTAGGGCTGACACCGGCCACTGTTCACCTGACGATCCGCATGCCGCTGTTTTGCCCCTGCCAAACAGCTTGTCTGACGGCAGGAAAGTTCACCGCACCGTTGGGAAATGGGCGTCTGACGTCGCAGTTCGCGGGGACGAGGAGTGTCAACGGGTGACCGGTTACGCGGGCAAGTCGGATTATGTTAGCGGGCTGTCATGGTTGCGGCATGCCTTTTGGCCGAGATAGCCCGACTTCCTAAAATTTGTGTTCATTGCTGGACAGCACCTCAATATGGATGAGAAAAAAAGTATTAATCCTCTGACATTTCGTTATCTGCTTGAAAATGACACAACAGGTCGGGCTGTGCGTGCCTTTGATCTTCTGGTCGGGTTATCCTCACGACGATTGGCCTGCGAGCGACGGGTACGCCCGCTGAGCGGGGGCGACTGGCGGGCTATGGCGGACGATCCGGATATCGGGCCGGCGGCCCGGGTGGTCCTGGCGGACGTGCACCGGCGCTGGTCGCGTCGCGGACGCGCACGCGGCTTGTTGCGCATCGGCATACTATTGTTTATTCCCTTGCCATTGCTGTGCCTGCTGCAGTGGTACTTGCAGGTGCCGCTGTTGCGTTTGCTGGCCTCGTGGCCGCTATTGCTGCCGGTGACACTCTGCCAATTTGTCGCGCTGGCCGGTCTGTACCGTTTCTGGTCGGCCTATCTGCCCGGTCGCGGTCGCCCCGGCACGTTTTTCTGGTTCATGCTGCCCTATGTGAATGTGGTGGCGTGCTGGTTGTATTATCGCGGCCTGCTACGACGTTTGCCGGAATCCCAGCGGGCGCGTCCTGCCATGGCGCTGTTCTGTTGTTGTGCGGCGCTGCTGTTTTTCCAATGCCTTGTCCTGGTGGCGCCCTCGCATGCGGATGCCGGCCTTTGGGTACTGGCGGCGGATGCCTTGTTTGTCATTGCCGTTTTGTGCTTCAATGCCCTGCTTTTTCCGCTGCTAAGCAACCGGGCCCGGAAACTTGATGAGAGCACGCCGCTGTCTGACTGGCCCTTGCAGCCAGGCGACGAGAAGGCGTCAATGACCCGCGCCTGGCATTCGGCAAACCTGCGTCATGTGGGTTATCGCGCTCTTGCCGTCGTCTGCGCCGTGCCCTTCATTCTGCTGTTGCTGATTGGGCCGGCATGGTACGGCGGCATGTGGCGTTGGCGCTCTCTGCGTGAGCAGTATGCGGGGCTTCCCTTGGATACGCAGGGATTTGCGGCTTTGCCACTGCCTGAAGAACCCCACGCCGGTCAACGGCTGTTGCGCATTGGCATACCGGATTTCGATCTGGGACTGGCCAACCACCATTTTATCCTGTACGCGGATATCGTCCGCAGCCTTGATTCGCAATGGCTGGAAAAAGCCAAGACGCGCTATGACCGCTACGTGCCGCGTTTCCTCAGTTTCCGGGCCCTGCTGCGGGAGGCGCCGCATCTGGGCTTGCTGCGACCGCAGCTGGGCGTCGTGCGCCAAGAACGTGATAGCGTGGAACTGGCCATCAGCAAATCGCGGGAGTATGGCAACTGGCGACTCTTCGCCTTCCGTTTTGCCGAACAACTTGGCATGCCCGAAGAAGCCCAGCCCGATGCACTATGGGAAGACTTCAGGCGCATCGGAGACTATGAGTGGGACGACCACATCCGCCCTCTGGCAGTGGCGACGACAACGTACGCCCGGCGCCGGGCCTTGCTGCAAGTCGTCTTGCCCAGAACGCCCGAAAAACAGCTCCAGACGTTGTTGCCGGATTACTTGGAAGACGAGGGGCGCATTGCGCAGGCAGCCCATTGGCAATGTCTGGCGGAAAATGCCTTGTTTGGTGATTTGTACAAGGCCCTGGTATGCGTCATCTGGGAAAAGGCGTCGTTGTTTGGACTGGATCACGGCGTGCGTGCCGAGATGTTTTCCCATTATGCCCAGCTGATGGACTTGCTGGACCGTGATTTGTATCTGGCCAAAGATGATATCTCAGCGCTGCAACAGCGCGCGGGGCGCTACGGCGGGGTACACTTTGGCCTGGCGCAGCAGTCGGCCGCTTTCATGGAGATGGCGCAGCAGACAGCGCGGGCGCGGCTGGACAATCGTCTGGCCCACGTTGCCGTCGCCATTGAGTGTTATCGCCGCCGGCATGGCGAATTTCCAGAGAGCCTGGCTGCGCTGCCGCGGGAGCTGTTGGCTGACTTGCCGCGCAATCCCTTTGACGGCACTGAGTTGCGCTATGAAAGAGGGACTATCCCGGTGACGGTGCTGGATTTGCAGGCGGGCGACAAGGGCGTCCACGCCATGCTCAGCCGAGAACGCTTTCCCGGTGCAATGCTTTGGGCGTTGGATAACGATGGCATGGAGCATACGATCAAATTCTTTTGACTGCGGCATGCTGCCCTGCCGTTTCGCCAGACAAGGGTCAAAACGAATGTCATCAGCAGAAAGGATGCGAGATGGATTATTACGAGGTTTCACCGCGGGTGGTTCCGGCGGACAAGGTTTCCGAGATCGTTATTCGACCGCGTTTTGCGCACGCGGCGTTTCCGACGGGCGATGTATGGCGGCTTGAGGTCTGCGCCAATCCCTTCAGCGGTCTGATGGCCGATGGCAGCTGGCGCGATTATCAATGGGGGACGAACCAGAATCCCAAACCGGAGTGGACGCTGCGGGACGGCGCGCTGGTCTTCCAGCACTTCTTTGCCGGCGAGCAGGAATTCAACGTCACCGTTACCATCACGAAGAGCGATAATCCCGGCTATAAGCAGGTCAAGAGCTTCCGCATTTACTCGCTGAAGGCCGACTGGTACCCGCTGCGGCCCTTCAAGGGCGATTTCCATATTCACACGACCGGCAGCGACGGCAAGGAGGCGCCGGAATATGTCGCTGCGCGCTATCGCCAGAAGGGCTTTGACTTCGCCGCCATCAGCGACCATAGCAACTACCAGCCGTCATTGGATGCCAAGGCCTTCTATGAGCCGCTGGGGCTGGACTTCCGGCTCTTTCCGGGCGAGGAAGTGCATTCGCCGGGCAATCCTGTGCACATCGTCAATTTCGCGGGCGATTTCAGCGTCACCAATCGTGTTCGGGAGGACGAAGAACGCTACCGCCGCGAGGTCGCGGCCATCCAAGCCGGCATGAAGCAGAGCGATTCCGGCCTGAACTACTTCCCGGTGGCGGCGACGCAATGGGTCTGCGACCGCATCCGCGAGGGCGGCGGCCTGGCGATCTTCGCCCATCCCTACTGGTATGTCGGGCAGTATGTCATCAGCGAGGGCCTCACCGACGCGGTCTTCGCGGCGAAATCCTTTGATGCCTTTGAGCTCATCGGCGGCTTTTACAAGCATCAGTTCGAGTCCAATAACTTCCAGGTCGTGCGTTACTACGAAGAGCAGGCCAAGGGCAACCGCTTCCCCGTCGTGGGATTGAGTGACTCCCATGCCACGGATACCTTCCGCCTCAGCGGCAAGAGCGCCAATATGGAGTTTGTCGGCAACGAAGATGCCGATCTCTTCGGCTGGCACTACACGATTGTGCTGGCCGCATCTGACAGCCGTGAGGACATCATTGCGGCGATCAAGGACTTCCGTTCGGTCGCAGTCTGGGCGCCAAGCGGCTCGGTGCCCATGATCTTTGGTGATTCGCGGGCCGTGCGCTACGCCAGCTTTCTCTTCCGCGAGTACTTTCCCGCTCACGCCACGCTCTGCCAGGCCGAAGGCGCCGCCATGCTCGACTATCTGGCCGGCGATGCCGGCGCCAAGGACGTCCTGAGGGTCTGGAAAGGCCGGGTGCCGAAATATCGCGAGGCCTGCTATAGAAACGCGACGACTCCATGACTCTTGCCGCCTTCCTGCTGATCTTCCTGTCCTCTTTCCTGCACGTCACTTGGAACTTTCTCTCCAAAAGCACGCGACCGTCGCTGGCCTTTTATCTCCTGATGTCCTCAACGGCCGCCCTGATTTGGTCACCGTTTTTGTTTTTGGGCGGGATACCTTTTCGCGCGCTGCCGGCGAGTTTTTATTTGTTCTTGTTCGGCAGCGTGCTGGCGGAAGTCGTGTACGTGGCCGGCCTGGCCTATGCGTATCGGTGTGGCGATATTTCGCTGGTCTATCCGATTATGCGGGCCCTGCCGGTGCTGCTGGTGGCACTGCTGTCCAGTGCTTTTTCGCCGGGGCGACAACTCTCACTGGACGCTTTGGCCGGGATGGCGCTGACTACCGCTGGTTGTCTGCTCATGTCCCTGCGGGACTTCCGTTCCTTCCGTATCGGCAGTATTCGGCGGAGCCTCCTGTTCTATATTCTGCTGGGCGCCCTGGGGACGACATTCTACACGCTGTTTGACAGCAGCGCGCTGAAAATCATCGCTGAAGTCGCCGGCGAACGCACGACCTTTCAGGCGCTGGGCTACCTGTTCCTCGTCGAATTCGGCATGGTGCTGGGTGAAATCGTCCTGGTGCTGGTGATACCGGGCGAACTGGACAACCTGCGCGCGCTCAGGGGATGCTGCTACGTGCCTATGCTGGCGGGGTGCTGCAGCTCATCGGCCTATGGACTGGTCCTGCTGGCCATGATGCAAGTGGACAATGTGGCCTACGTCCAGGCCTTCCGGCAGATCAGTCTGCCAATGGGCTTTTTGGCGGGCGTGTTCATTCTCAAGGAACCCGGAACCATGCCGAAAGTTGTCGGTTTAATTTTGATATGCGTCGGTCTGCTGATGACCGTAACGGGCTGAAGGGTACACAATATGGTCGGATGCGGCCGCACAAGCCGCGCCACCGGCGCGTGAATCATCCAAAGAGCTATGCCGGAAACACTCTACGACATACTCGGTGTCAAGCGCGGC
>JAAZKQ010000468.1 GCA_012799755.1 Lentisphaerota bacterium
CTCCTTGCCCATCATTACAACGGCACGCCGGTGCCGGTGCCGCGCCAGAGCCGCGCCTGGCTGCGTTATGACGACCAAGCCTTGTATGTGCTCGTGCGCAGCAGCATTGATCCTACGACAGGCCTGAGCGGCAACAGCTGGGGCAGTGACGACGCGGTGGAAGTGGCCTTGCGTCCCTTGCCGCCGCCCGGCGCCGCGCAGCCGCCGCCGGCGCAGAAGCCGCTGATCAGTGTGGTGCGTGCCTACGGCAATGGCTTCCTGTGGTTCGGCATGACACCGGATGCGGCGGATGAACCGCTGAACCAGGAGCCCGCGCCCTGTGCCTTTGCGGCATCACGCCCGGCGCCCGGCGAGTGGGTGGCGGAGCTGGCCATACCTTTCAGCAAGGTTGATTTGGCGCCCGGGCGGCCCGGGCGTTGCGCCTTCAATATCACGGTGCGCAAAGCCAAGGACGATCTGTGGGTGATGTGGGAAAGCACCTACGGAAATTCTTTCAATGCGGACGCGGCCGGCATCCTGGAGTGGAAGTGATGGTAAGGAGTCGTTCAAAAATTAAGGTAACAGTTCTGGAGTTGTTCCAAGCTGTTTTTCACAATGAATCTTCCGTATGAGAAACAGATGGGGCATCTGTGTTGTACGGATGCGAAATCTTGCGCCGTAGGCGCTTAACCATGCTTAACCCCAGGCTTCAGCCTGGGGTGGGCCCCCCTAAAAATCAAGCGCCTCGGAGAGGCGCTACAGAAGACTACCAAAAGAAACTGGAAATGTAAACTTAATTTCTGTACAGCTCCTAAGCGCCGTCAGTGGCAAGGGCGGCATGAACGGCAACAATGGAAAGCGAAGAACCATGCGGGACAATCTCAAGATACTGACCATCGGCAATAGTTTTACGGACAGCCTGGCGCTTTATTTTCCCGACGTGGTGGCGTCGGTGCCGGGCTGTGAACTGCATTTTGAGCGGGCCAATCATGGCGGTTGCGAGTTGCATCGGCATTGGAGCTACATCGAAAACGAAGAGCACGACCATGTGTACAGCATGTACCAGGATCGCCGCTGGAAGATGCGCGAGATACTTGCCCGCGAGCCCTGGGACGTGGTGACCATCCAGCAGGCCAGCCATGCGTCCTGGCGGCCTGAGACATTCCAGCCCTTTGCGACCAACATCCACAACTACGTCAAGACTCACGCGCCGCAGGCCGAAGTGGTCATCCAGCAGACTTGGGCCTATCGTCTGGACGATCCGCGCATCATGCCCGGCGGCGACTGGGGCATTGACCAGAACGAGATGTACGAACGCCTCACCAAAAATTATCGCGCCTTGGCCAAGGAGCTGTCCTTGCGGGTGATACCGACCGGCTATGCCGTGCAGCTGGCGCGCGCCGCGCAGAAAAAGCCCTTCGTCAACTACGATCCGGCGCTGATGACAACCCTGAGCTGGCCGGACCTGCCGCCGCAGGGCGGCTCGCTGGTTGGTCGCATCTGGTGGACGAAGGACGCCACCAGCGGCGAGATGAAGCTGGCGCGCGACACCATTCACCTCAATCAGCGCGGACAGTATCTCCAGGCCTGCGTCTGGTTTGCTTTCCTCTTCGAACGGCCCGCTACCGACATTACGTTCGTGCCGGAGATCATCGGCGCTGCCGACGCGGCGTTTTTGCGCAAGATCGCCCAGCAGGCCGTGGCCAAATTCCCGCAATGCAAGCAGCCGCGCCGGCGCGCGAAAGCCAAGTGAGCGCGGAGCGTCATGTCAGAATTCAGCATTACATATCGCTACGAAGCGTATTTTACCACCGAGGTCTTCGCGCCAGGGAATGAGCTGCTCTGCCGCGCCCTGCAAGCCGGCGGCTTGACGGCGCCGGTGCGGGTCTTTTTCGTGGTCGAAAAAGAGCTCTTGCAGTTCTATCCCGAGTTGCCGGCGGCGATTGAGGGCTATTGCCGGGCGCATGTGAGCGCCATGAAACTGGCGGCGCCGCCCCTGCTGCAAGCCGGTGGCGAGGCGTGCAAGGATATCGGGGTGAGCCTGCAACTCTGCGAGGCCTTTTTGGCGGCGCGGCTTTGCCGGCAGAGCTGCGTAATCATTGTCGGCGGCGGCGCGCTTTTGGACGCGGCGGGTTTTGCGGCGGCGATCTTCCATCGCGGCCTGCGGCAGCTGCGCATTCCCACCACGGCGCTGTCGCAATGCGATTCCGGCGTCGGCGTCAAGAACGGCGTGAATTATCTCGGCAAGAAGAATCTGCTGGGCTGTTTTGCGCCGCCCTTGGCGGTGATCAATGACGCGGCTTTCCTGCGGACCTTGCCGCCGGAAATGGTGTCGGCCGCCGCCGCTGAGGCGGTCAAGGTGGCGATGATCAAGGATAGCGATTTTTTTGCCTGGCTGACGGCGCAGGCGCCGGCAATCATGGCGGGCGACCTCGCGGCCTTGGCGACCTTGGTGCGGCGTTCAGCCGAGATTCATCAACAGCATATCGTGACCGGCGGCGATCCCTTTGAGTACGGCAGCGCCCGGCCCTTGGATTTCGGTCACTGGTCGGCGCATAAAATGGAGATGCTTTCGGAACAGCGCCTGAGCCACGGCGTTGCCGTGGGTATGGGCATGCTTATTGACTGCCGTTACGCGGTGCTGATGGGCATCCTGGCCAAGGACGCATATACGGCGCTGCGTGCCTTGCTGCGTGCCTTTGCGCTGCCCTTTGACGGCGCTGTGCTGGAGCTGCGCGACGCCGGCGGCCGCCGCCTGGTCATGGCCGGCCTGGAGGAATTTCGCGAGCATCTAGGTGGACAATTGCACATCACGCTGCCGACGGCCATCGGCGCTAAAATAGAAGTGACAAGCATAGACGACGCGCGCATGAACGAGGCCATGGACCTGGTTCTCAGAGACGAATGAGGCGACGGCCCGCCGCGGCAGTGCGCATGGAACAAGCTAAGGAGTCGTTCAAAAATTAAGGTAACAGTTCTGGAGTTGTTCCAAGCTGTTTTTCACAATGGGTCTTCCGTATGGGAAACAGATGGGGTATCTGTGTTGTACGGATGCGAAATCTTGCGCCGTAGGCGCTTAACCATGCTTAACCCCAGGCTTTAGCCTGGGGTGGGCGCCCCTAAAAATCAAGCGCCTC
>JAAZKQ010000469.1 GCA_012799755.1 Lentisphaerota bacterium
CCGCAGCGGCACATGACCCCGCAAACAAATCCCATGGGCACTTGTCACTCGTGATCAGTCACTCATTGATAACAGCCATTTCCTGCCGCCTTTCGTTTCAGCGCCAACGGGATGCAAAATACCGCCTTTCAGCAGGTCAGCGTCAAAAAGGCGCCGGACCAACGGATGTCAATGAATGGTCAATGTACCCCCGTTGTCAGGCCCCCCGCTTGGCAAAATAGGGGGGCAAGAGCCGAAGACTGAGGCTCATCTAAACTCACAGGGACATGTGCAAAAATCCTTATGAGAACAACGCTGAAATCATGGCAAAGCACAAAATGCTGTTACTTGGCGATTTTTTGCGTGAAAAAAGCCCGTTTTTCGGCTATGTTTTGTGCCGTTCCTTGAAATCAGCAGCCCACCCACCCTAGGGGGCCCCCATCCAACGGTACGGGCGCGCGCCCGCTCGCGAGGGGACCGACATAAAAATGCCGCTGTGTCAGGATGAACGAGACTGCGACCGCATACGAGGTTAGCACGGACAGGCTGTTCACCTGACGATCTGCACGCTGCCGTTTTACCCATGCCAAACAGCTTGTCTGACGGCAGGGAACCTCACCGCGCAGTCAGGAAACAAGCATCTGGCGCCGCAGCTTATATGATGGCACGGGGGGGAACCTCACCGCGCAGTCAGGAAACAAGCATCTGGCGCCGCAGTTCGCGGAAACGTGAGATATTGTGATGCGTGACCGCTTACATCCCAAGTCTTCCCGCCCCTCCCCCGCACGTTCGTTTGCAAACCAAATCAGGCTATATTGCCTATTGCCCACTCCCTCACCTCCTTCCGCAATCTCCACCCCATTTCACCCCTCCAGGATTGCAGCTATGAAGATCACCCGCCCCGGCAGTGAAATCACCGTCCGCAACGAAACAGACGTACTGGTCATCGGCGCCGGCCCCGCCGGCATTGGCGCGGCCATCAGCGCGGCCCGCGCCGGCGCCAAAGTCACCCTCGTCGAATACGGCGGCAAGCTCGGCGGCATGTGGACCCTCGGCATCCTCAGCCCATTCTTTGACAACCGTCATCACCCGGGCCTGAACGCAGAATTACGCACACAGCTGCAAGAGCGCAATGCCTGGGGCGGCCTGTGGAATATCTCCTTCGATCCCACCCAGATGGCGCTGCTGCTCGACGAACTCGTCCTGGCTGAAAACATTGACGTGCTGCTCTACACCATTGCCACCGAGCCTATTATGGACGGCGACGCCATCAAAGGCGTCATGGTCGCCAACAAATCCGGCACCCAGGCCATCCTCGCCAAGGTCGTCATTGACTGCAGCGGCGACGGCGACATCGCCGCCCGCGCCGGCGCCCCTTACGAGATCGGCCGGCCCAACGACGGCGTCTTCCAGCCCATGACCATGATGTTCAAAATCGGCGGCGTCAAGGACGACTATCCCCGCGACGACATCATCGGCTTTTACCGCGCCATCTGCAAAGAAGTCCCTGAGGACAGCGTGCTCAAGGACGTACCCTACAATTACCCGGCGATCATCAAGCTGCCGCGCCCCGGCGAAGCATTGATCCAGTGGACCCACGTGCGCTACTGCCTCGGCTGCGATGGCGACCAGCTCACAAAAGCGACCTTCAATGGCCGCCTGCAAGTCAAGCACGCCATGAAATACCTCCAGTTGATCAAGCCGGTCCTCGGCGAAGTCTACCTGCTTGAACTGCCCGCCGTCATCGGCGTCCGCGAAACCCGCCGCATCACTGGCGAATACCGCATCAGCGATGACGATGTCAAAAATGGCCAGAAGCACCATGACAGTGTTTGCACCGTTCGCTTCGGCGTTGATATCCACGAGCCGGACAAGGCCAAGCAGACCTGCTGGGGGCATCCGGGCTTTGATATTCCCTACCGCGCGCTGGTGCCGCTCAAGGTCGAAAACCTCCTCACCGCCGGCCGTTGCATCTCCGGCTCCTACACGGCCCATGCCGCCTACCGCGTCACCGGCAACTGCCTGGCCATGGGCGAAGGCGCCGGCAAGGCCGCCGCCGAAGCCGTCAAAAACAACACCACTGTCCGCAAACTCTGCAAAAACACTGCGGAAGACTAAGAGGACGCCCCGTCATGACTCAGCGCTACGACAATCTCCGCCGTGAACTCTACGCGTTCCACCCCGAAGAATGCCACCAGTACTGCCGCGATCCCGAAAAACTCGCCAACCGCGAACGCATGGCGGCCATTCTCAACGCCTTCGCTGAGCAGAATCCCGACGCCAGTGCCTGCGTCCTGCGCAAAAAGCTCTACGAGATCGCGGCGGAGCATTTCTACCCCGTGGTCTTCAAGAATTCGCCCTTTTATTTCGAGACCGGCATCAACGGCGGCTGGGCCCCCGGCGGCATTGGCCGCTGGCTGGCCGAACACAATGAAAAAGTCAAACTGCAAGTCCCCGAAGAGGCCCGCCAACGCCTCAGCGCCATGAACCGCAATCGCTTTGCGCTCTGCTGTGGCTTCTTTGTGGACTCCATTCACCACCTGCCGCCCTTCACCGCCGTGTTGCAAAAAGGCTTCAAAGGCCTCTATGAAGACGCCAAGGCCGCCGCCGGCAAAGCCCGTACCGCCGATGAACAGGAATTCATTGATGCCGCCATCGCCGGCTTCGAGGCCATCCCCGTCATCTGTGAACACTTTGCCAGACGCGCCGAAGAACTCCTTGCCGACACCGACGACCCGCAGCAGCGGCGCTTCCTCACCATGATCGCCACCCATGCCCGCCGCTCGCCTTGGCTGCCACCGGCAACCTTCTACGAGGGCCTGAACATGTTCTGGTTCTGCCGCGAGGTCTTCGCCGAACTCGACGGCCTCTCCTGCTTCTCCATTGGTCACCCCGACCGCATGCTCTACGGACTCTACCAGCAGGATCTGGCCGCCGGTCGCCTGACCCGCGATGAAGCCTACGACCTCATCTGCCGCTTCCTTATCCACGCTGACTGCCACCAGAACAGCTTCTCGCCGGTCGCCAAGGGCAATGACCACGAAATGGAAGTGCCCCTCACGCTCGGTGGCTGCGACAGCGAAGGCCGCGAGGTCTTTAACGACATTACCCGCATGTGCCTCCAGGCCCATCGCGAACTCGATCTGGTCTTCCCCAAACTCCACTGCCGCTACTCGGCCACATCCAGCTCCGAGTACCTCCAGCTCATTGCCAAGGATATCTACGCCGGGCGCGGCGTCTACTCGGGCTTCAATGACGATGCCTTCATCGCCGCCCTCACCCGCGGCGGCGTGTCCTTGAGCGACGCCCGCCGCTACGTCTGCACCGGCTGCTGGGATGGCAATGCCGACAGCGCCGGCGACACCGATACCGCCAACTACTTCAGCCTCGCCCGCGTCCTCGAAGCCACCATCTATCACGACCCCGAGGTGGAAAAAGCCATTGATTTCCAGTTCCTCCCCATTGACGACGCGCAGTCCTTCACCGAACTGCGCGACATCGTCTACGGCAACATCATCGGTCTGATGAAAAAAATGCTCGCCGACTACACGGAATATGGCAAACTCTACGTCAAAATCGCCCCGGCGCCCTTCTTCTCGGCCTGTCAGGACGGCTGTCTTGACACCCTCAAGGACATCTATGCCGGCGGCGCCCGCTATAACTTCCGCGTCATCACCCTGGCCTTCTTCGCCAATCTCATTGATTCGCTGCTGGCTATCAAAAAAATCTGTTTCGACGAGCGCAGCTGCACGCTGGCGCAACTCCTCGCCGCCGTCCGCAACAACTGGCAGGACGCCGAAGACCTGCGCCGGCAGGCCCTCAACGCAGCGCATTGGGGCGATGACTCCGCAGATGCCACCGCCCTCGCCCGCTTCTTCCTCGACAGCATCTTCAACGAAGTCAGTAAACTCAGGAACAACCGCGGCGGCAGCTACCAGCTCGCCAGCTGGATTTATCGCGAATTCCGCTTCTGGGGCGAAAAAACCCGCGCCCTGCCTGACGGACGCCGCGACGGCGATTACCTCGCCCAGGGGCTCAATCCGTCCTTCCTCCACTCCGACACCCTCACCACCATGATCAACGCCATCAGTCGGCTTGACCACAGTCACTTCTTCGCTTCCAACACCAACTTCGTCATCGGCCGCCAACACGCCTCGCCCGAAATCATCGAAGCGCTCTTCCGCTCCTTCGCCGAGCGCGGCATGCACCTCCTGCAACTCAATTGCTTCAACCGCGAAGACCTCCTCGACGCCCAAAAACACCCCGAACGCCACCAGAGCCTCATCGTCCGCATGTGCGGCTTTTCCGCCCGCTTCGTCAGCCTCTCCCCGGAATGGCAACGCGAAGTCATCAGCAGAACAATCTACTGACGAAAAGACGCCGACATGGTCGTTCCCGACAAATCTGCGGGATTTGCAGATAAAAATCCCCGCCAGGCGTAACCGGTCACCCATTGATAATTGGCCGATCCCAGGGGACGCCTGAGACCGCTTGGACTCGTTGGCAGCGGCGCCGGGGCGAGGACTCACGACTCATAAGGCAGGGTCCCATGGATTGGACAACTGGGACGTCTGGGACCGCAGGGAATGACACATTGGACTCAGGGGACTGGTTGGCCGACGCCGGGGACTCCTGGAGGCCCCTCCTGCGCGTAAGACAAGCAATCTGCGGGAATCTGCCCCAATCGGCGAAAAAACCGGCGGCGTGGCTCGGCAGCGCCGCGCAGCGGCGATGCGAG
>JAAZKQ010000470.1 GCA_012799755.1 Lentisphaerota bacterium
CTGCATGATGATGCCGGCTTCAGCGGTGACCGTCAAGGACACCGGGTCAATTTCCAGTACCTTGTTGAGACGCTTGGTGTCAAGGCAGATGCCGCCGTACATGGGCAGAGCGCCGCCTTGTGAGCCGGAGCCGCCGCCCCAGGGGGTGACGGGGATTTTGTGGGTGTTGGCGATCTTGAGAATCTCGGCAACCTCCTCGGTAGTGCCGGGGTGAACGATGAAGGTCGGCACCTGCGGTTTGAGGCCGCGGTCGTGCCAGACTTCAGGTACCCAGTAGTAGTCAATGGAGTGGGCGAGCTTCTCGGAGCAGTCGGTCTGGACATTGTCGTCACCGACTGTCCAAGTGAGCTCGCTGCGGAGCATTTCGTAGGAATACGAGTCGCGTGGTGTCAGCATAGCTGTGGTTCCTTTGGGGTTTGGGTTTGAGGATTCAGGGATTTAGGGGTTAGGATTGGTGAGTTGGGAATTGAGAAGAACAGCGACATGGATTGCTAGGGCAAATCCTGATAGAGCTTCTGGACGGCCCAATAGGAAAGTTTGGGACGACGGTATTCGTCAACGAGTCCGGCGCAGTTGAAGCCGCGGGGCTTGCTGCGGACGCCGGGAGCGGCGTTGACGTAGGAGCGGGTATCGCAGAATTGCCAGATGGCCAGACCCATGAAGCGACCGCTGCCAAAGACCTGCCGGCAGACTTCGCTGACGTAGTCGGCTTGGTATTCTTCTGACCACTGGGCGTTGGCCATGTCATGGAAGCCGTAGAGGGCGCAGCAGCCCATTTCGGACATGATGGCGGGTTTGCCTTTGAGGGCTGGTTGCTGGGCCAGCGCGGCAATGCGTTTGATTTCGGGAGCGATGAGGCTGGCGCTTTCATCAAGCCAGGTACACTGGCCGCCGATCCAGCCGGGGTAAGTATTGAAGGAAACGACGTCGCAGAGGTCGAAGCAGATATCCATGGGCGTGCCATCGGGATTGCTGCGCGTGCGATTGCAGGCGTAGGTCACCAGGAACTTCGGGTCGCGTTCGCGGATGGTCTTGGCGAGAGCCTGGTAGAGGATGCGGCCACCGGCGGTATCCGAGCAACATTCATTGAGGAAGCCCCAGAGGATGATGGACGGGTGGTTCATGCTATTCTTGACCATCAGGCGGGTCTGTTCGACTTGCAGCTCGAAGAAATGGGGATCGGTGGCGCTTTGCTCGGTGTTGTTCCAGCCCATGCTTTCCTGCCAGGCGAGCATGCCGACTTCGTCGCACATATCAAAGAACATTTGATCATGGGGGTAGTGCACACAGCGGACGAAATTGGCGCCCATGTTTTTGAGCAGGTGCAGGTCGTCCATGACCAAGTGGGGATGTTGCACGGGGCCGAATTCCGGGTGTGACTCGTGGCGATTGACGCCCTTGAGGGTCAAGGGCTTGTCGTTGAGGAGGATGCGTTCGCCGGAGACGACCAGTGTGCGCAAACCGAAGCGCTCAGTGATGCAATCCTCGGCGCTGCTGATGGTGACGGTGTGGAGATGGGGGCTCTCGGGCGACCAGAGACGGGCGTTGGGGACGCTTAGCTCGGTGACGACGCGGCCATCTTGCACGGGCAATGAGAGCGCTTGGGCAGGATTGCAGTCAAAGGCGATTTTGCCGTTGAAGGTGGTCGGCACAGCCCCGCCGAGTTCGATGCTCAGGCGGATTTTGCCGGCGGCGGCGTCAAGGGTGGTGACCTGCGCCCGCTCAATGAAGGCCGCCGGCAGCGCCTGGAGCTCAATGGAGCGGTAGATGCCGCCGTAGCCATAGAAATCAAAGAAGGGGGCGAAGATTGGGGTGGCCTGGGGCTTGAAGCGGTTATCCACGGCAATGATCAACTCATGGGCGCTGCCGCTGCGGCTGGCAGTGAAATCAATGTTGAAGGTGGAGTAGGCCAGTTCGCTGCTGCCGATGAGCTGGCCGTCAAACCAGAATTTGGCAGCGAGGCCAAGCCCACCAACGCAGAGGCGCAGAGCTTGGCCGGCAGCGCAGTCGAAGGCGAGTTGTTTGCGGTAGCAGCCGATGCCGCGTTTGCCATAGCGTTTGACGTCGGTATCGAAGACGCCGGGGACGGCCTGTTGTTCATTGAAGACCAGGCCCGTGGCATCAATGTCGGCGAGGGGCTTCTGCTCGTCGCTGATCCAGGCGAAATCCCAGACGCCATTGAGGCAGAGCGTTGGCCGGGTAGGATAGAGTGGATAAGTTTTCATGCTGTGCTTTCCTATGAGTGATAACTGTCGCCGCCGGTTCAGCGGGCCTTCTTGGGCATGATGCGGTAGAAGTGATAAACGAGCATGTCTTCAGGAATGTCCTTGCCGTGGCCCCCGCGAGTGCCGCTGTCATCGGTGGCATGGCCGCCGTGATCGGGGCAGAAGACGACGGCGCGATTGTAGTCCGCCCAGACCTCGTCCACCAGTGCGCAGAGTTTCCGGAAGCTCGCGAGGTCCTGGTCGAAGGCCGCGAGGGCCTTGTCGGAGAAAGGCCCGCTGCCGTGGAGATTCTTGTCATAGTCGGTCGCATAGCTGAGCAGGAGGTCAACGGGCCGCTGTCTGAGGATCAGTTCGCTGTAGGCGAGGGATTCCTCATCGCCGGTGGTGCTGACGTAGGTCGCTTTGCGCTTGCGGAAAATCTTGTCAATGCTGCATTCCTGAACGGCGACAATGCTGGTATTCCAGCCGGCCTCGGGGAAGACATTGAAGAGGGTCTCGCAGGTGAGGACGGGCTTGGCGTATTCCTGGATGCCGTGGACTTCGGGCAACGCGCCACTGAACATGGACGCAAAGCACACCGGGGTCACGCTGGGCATTACCACCCGCGTCGGCACCCGCACGGGCGCCAGCGTTTCCACGGCGGCGAGTTTTTCCGGAAAACGCTCCCAGAGATGGATGCCGACGGCATCCGGCGCAAAGAGGAGCAGCTTTTCAACCTTCTGGCCATTCAGTACCTTGGCGGCCTCGGCCATGACGGCGGCAATGGGCTCGTCGGCGCATTGAGCGGGACGGGGGACAGCGCAGAGCTCGCAGATGGTCGGCGTCAAGGCGGTGACGCAACGGAAGTCGCTGAGTTTTTCCGGAAACTTCATGACCTTCTTCATTCTTTCGTGGCTGTTTGCTTACATTTCGGCGTAGACCGGCGCGAGGGCGTCATGCAGGCGCCGGTAGAGGGCGAATTGCCGTTCATAGAAGGCGGCTTGGCTGCGGTCGGGTTCGAGCTGGCGGGAAATTTTCAGGCTGCGGCGGATGGCGGTTTCGGCATCTGGGAAGACGCCGATGCCGACGCCGGCGAGGAGGGCGCTGCCGAAGGACGCATCGCAGGATGCCGGCACGGAGCAGGGCGCCTGAAAAAGATCGCAGAGGATGCGGCTCCAGAGGCGGCTTTTGGCGCCGCC
>JAAZKQ010000471.1 GCA_012799755.1 Lentisphaerota bacterium
CCCGCAAACGAAAAAACCAAGCACACGCAGGCGCCAACCGTGCTGTGGGCTTGCAGCCCGCAGCGGCACATGACCCCGCAAACGGCGTGCAAGCATGCTCACAATATCGCTTTACCAATGAGTGACCGCGTACGGGCGTAGCTTGGGCCGCAGCAGGCCTTTTTTGCGTCAGCTCCGCTACGGCATTATGTTACCCAATCTTTGATTGATGGCACCTGCCGCTGTTACATGTGTCAATATAAGCGCCCGGCAGTATTTTCGGCCGCCGGGCGGTTTTTTTCAGGCGTTGGCGACCATCACGGCGCAGGTAAGCCGAGGCATGAAGACCGATAAGCAAGCAAAATCAGAGCATTGGCTGACGCGAAAAGACCGTCGGCGCTGGATAGACGAGCGGGAGTGGCCCAGTCGCCGGGAATGGCGTCGGGAGGAGGCCTTGGCCGACTGGCTGGGCGACGAACGGCGCGCCGAGGTCTTTGCCGAATTGCGGCCGGCGCCGCGAAGCATGGACGAACTGGTGAATGAGGCCATGGCCGCCGTCGGTCACCGGGACATGCTGTTGCTGGCGGATTTGCGCGAGCACTGGGAGGACATTGTCGGCGCCGACAATGCCAGACAGTCGAGCCCTTTGTCGGTCACTGGGGAGACCTTGCGCATTGAGATTTTCTCCGCGACCTGGTTTTATATTTTTGAGCACCAGCAGAAGGCCCGTTTTGTCCAGTTGCTGGCTGATTACACGAATGAGGCGATCACCCGTATTCAGTTTGTACCGCGTGGTTATCGGCCGCCGCAGCGTTTTTGAATGGCGTGGGGTGTTTTTTTTGCCATAGGCGGCAGCAGATACTGACAAGCGAAGGATCACCATGGACTTTTGTCACAAGAAGATGAGCCGTTTTTTGTCGTTGTTGCTGGGGTTGTGCTTGTTCCTGCCCCCGTTTGTCTGGTCGGCGGGTGAAACGCCGGAGGAATTGCTGCAGCAAGAGCCCGTGCTGGTGAAGCCATCCATTCGGGAACGGCTGATCGGCAAAGTCGTCGTTGATCTCATCGCGCATTTCCATTACGAACCGCGGATGGTGGACCCGGCGATGTCCAGCCAATGGTTTCAGGAGTACTTCAAGATCCTTGATCCCAATCGCATGATCTTTCTGGAGTCGGACATTGATAGTTTCCGTTCCTACGAGACGGTGCTGTGGAATAGCCGCAATCGTGTGGCAAATCTAGATTTCGCCTTTGATGTCTATCAGCTGTACCTGCAACGCTCCCGCGAGTGGGCGCTATTCTCCACCGATTGCCTGACGCTGGATCACGATTACACGCTGGACGAGTCATTGCCCATGGATACACGGGAGGAATCCTGGTGCAAGAACATGGATGAGCTGCACGATCTCTGGCGTCGCCGCGTCAAAAACGCACTTCTCAGTGAGGAGATCATCGCCAAGAGGGAGCGGGAAAACAAGAGCAAGCAGCGCGCCGAGAAAGCACCGGTGGCGCTTGGCGAGAATGCGGCCGCCGAGGGTAAAGAGGCCGTAGAGGGCAATGAGACAGCCGAGGGTAAAGAGGTCGGTGAGGGCGGTGACTCGACTCCGGCCAAGGACCCGCCGGAAGTCCGCCTGGCCCGTATTTACGCCCGCAGCTACAAGCGGCGGACGGAGTTGGAGGCGATTGACATCCTGGAGCTCTTCCTGTCGTCGCTGACGCGGGTATACGATCCCCATTCGGCGTATATGGCGCCGGAGACGAAGGAGAATTTTGACATCAACATGCGTTTGTCGCTGCAGGGCATCGGTGCGGTGTTGACCTCGCAGGATTCCTACACGACTGTGGTGAGCATTATTCCCGGCGGTCCAGCGGACAAGGATGGGCAACTCAAGGAAGGTGATCGGATTATTGCAGTGGCGCAGGACGGCGAGGACCCCGTTGACGTGGTGGAGACGCCGTTGAACAAGGTTGTTTCGCAGATACGCGGGCCGAAGGGGACGACGGTGCATCTGACCATTTTGCCGAAGGGTTCAGGGGCGTCACAACGTTTGAGCTTGGTGCGTGATGAGGTGAAGTTGACGGAGCAGGAAGCGCAGAGCGAAGTCCGGCAGCTGTCCCTGCCTGGCGGCCGAGACGCCCGGGTGCTGGTGGTGTACTTGCCCTCATTCTACGCTGATTTCGAAGCCAAGGCCAAAGGAGATGACAACTACAAGAGCAGTATCCGCGATATCAGTGCTCTTTTGACCAAGGCAACCCAGGAGCGTCCCCTCGATGGAATGATCCTTGACTTGCGTGGCAACGGCGGCGGCGCCTTGGAAGAGGCCATTGAACTCTCAGCCCTTTTTCTGGCTGATGGGCCGGTAGTGCAGGTGCGTAACAACAAAGGTCAGATTGAAAAGCGCATGGTGCCCGATGATACAGCGGAATACGACGGCCCTCTGCTGGTGCTGGTGGACACATTCAGCGCGTCGGCGTCGGAAATTGTTGCCGCAGCCATGCAGGATCGTGGCCGGGCGATCATCATCGGCGACCGTAGAACTCACGGCAAGGGGACAGTCCAGACCCTTTTTGATTTGCGGCGGGTACCGAGCATCAATCGGGCGCGGTCTCAGCTTGGCGACAGCGAGCCCGGATCATTGAAATTCACCATGGCCAAATTCTACCGCGTCAATGGCAGTTCGACGCAGGTGAAGGGCGTGACGCCGGATATCTTCTTCCCGTCCTTTGCGGACCACATGGAGTCCGGCGAGGGCAATCTGCCGCATGTGATGCCTTGGGACGTGATTGAGCCTGCGGAATATCAACGACTAGACAGCCTCGACGCGTTGCTGCCGAGGCTGCGGGACGCTGCTCTGCAACGCAGCCGGAATGACCCGTTGTTCCAAGAGTATGAACGGGACATCGCCTTCTATGCAGACTTGCGCGCGGTAAAGAGGCTGCCTTTGCAACGCGAGGCGCGCGAGGCATTTCAGGCACAGGAGGAAAAAGCCGCAAAGATGATCCGTAAATTCCAGCCGCAGCGTAAAAAAGGCCGGACTAACAGTAAAAATGTCGCTGACGGGGAGGACGGCGAGGAGAGCAAGGACTTGATTCTGGAAGCCGCGCTGGATATCATGAGCGACCTGTTGCAGGCGTTGGCGGTGGAGACCCTGGCGGCTGAAAACGTCATTGCTCCCCCAGCTGCGCCGGCGTTGCCGAGGGCAGCGGAGTGAAGTCGCCTCGCGCGCTTGATGCTTCGCTTCGCGTGGCTTGGCACTGCGCAGTTATTCGACTATCCCTGCGCCTATAGTTGCCGGTCTGCGGCTCAAGGATTCTTTTTCTCCTCGCAAAACCAACTATACTTTTCGAACGAGCTCTTCCTCACAGGCCAGACGTTCGACCATGGCGAGGATGATAACCGACGCAAGCAGTGAGCTGCCGCCATAACTGAGCAGCGGCAGGGTGATGCCGGTTGTGGGCATGAGGCCGAGATTGACGGCCAGGTGAATGAATGCCTGGCCGCTAAGCATGAAGCCCGCGCCGATGTACACTGCGTAGGCAAAGCCGGACTGGCTGCGCTGTGCCCGGTAGCAACAGTAGGCCAGCCAGCCGAAGCAGAGAATGACCAGAGGCAGGACGCCAAAGACCCCCAGCAGTTCCGCCGCGCAGGCGAAGAGCGAATCGTTGTAACGGAAAGGCACGAGCAGTAGCGCGGCATCACTGTCCGCGAAGAGAGTGCCGGTCCAGCCGCCTTTGATAAAGCAGTTGCGCATTTGCATGGCCTGCCAACCGACGCGCGCGCCGAGCTCGGGCGATCCCAGACCGAGAAAGGCCAGAAAGCGCTCGTATACGTAGTTGTAACGCAGGCAAACGGCGAGCAGTCCGGCGCTGCCGACGCCGGTGAGGAGGACGAGTTGCTGCCGGCTGACGCCGCAGGCATAGATAAGCACCAGCGTGGTGAGTCCGTAGATGAGCGTCGTCCCCCAGTCCGGCTGTAGCATGATGGGCAGCATCCAAAGCAAGGCGTAGCCAAGCGCGAGGGCAAAATAGCGCCAGGACAGCGTTGCTTGCGTGCGCCGGGCGATCAGCCAGGCGAAGCCAAGAATAAAAAAGGGCTTGGCCAGCTCGCTGGGCTGCATACAGAAGGTACCAAAGCGGTACCAACCACGCATGCCATTGATAGGGTCGCCAAAAATCAGCACGCCGAGCAGCGCCAGGTAGGCCGCCACGCCAAGGCTGGTGGCTACGTGCGGGAGGCTTGCTCGGGGGAGGGCGAATGTCGTCGCCAGGGCGGTGAGGGCGCAGAGTAGCCAGACGCTCTGGCGAAGGTGAAAGTGCAGTGGGGAAATGCTGCCGCGGGTGACGCTGCCGATGATCAGACAACCGGCCACGCCGATGAGCGTGACTAGCAGCCCCAGGCGCAAAGCGTAGCGACAGCGTTCCGTGCTGCGCCTGCTGGGGCGCACTGGAAGAGCGCTGCCATTAGCGACGCCATTATCGCTTGGCGCAGGCATGGATATCGAGGCGGATGTCACGGCCGTTGCCCTGGTTTTCTTGCCACAATTTGTTTTCTTTGATGAAGGCTCGTCGAGATGTCGCCAACAAGCTGAAGGTGACGACGTGTCCGCGGAGCTCCTTATCGTATTCTTTTTCCATGCCTGTCAGACCGCATTCCAAGCCGGTGCCGGGATCAATGTGGACCGTGCCGAGAATATCCCGCAAAGCTTGGTTCGGGCTATAGTTGCGGACAAAATAGGCCCGGAGGCTCAAGCCATTCTCGGGCACTTGGGTCATCTGCCACAAGGCCGGCAGTCGCATATCGAGGTCGTCAGCGATTTGCCATTGATGACCGAGATGGGCCGGCAGGTCTTGGCGTGGCGGCAAGGGGAAAGGGCGTCCATCCATGGCTTCCCAGCGCGCGAGGATGGCCTCAGCCATGCAGAGGTCAGCGGGGACTTGCCAGAGTAGGCGCAGACGTCGTTCAGAATAGGCTAGAGCAATGCCGTCACGGCTGATGATGCGTCCACGCATGCCTGGAATTGTTACACTCTGTGTGGTTCGGGCTTGGTTGCGAATCAGCTCCCGCGCGGCTTTGGATTGCATGGCCAGCCAGATGATGCGCGCCGTAATGACTGCGGCGCAAAGCATAAAGACAAGCGTCAGCCGCTGAGCGCGTTTCCACCTCAGTTCAGCCGGCGTGAGGGCATTCGCGGGGGCGGTGGACATCATGGCTTGACATGGATTTCCAGGGCGTGGGACGGTGATTCGTGATGGGAGAGAAGGCGGATGAATGTCTGCTGCAATAAAGCGCGGTGGGCGCGTCAGCGTTCATGGGCGCAGGCGCTGAGCACGGAGAACGACGACACATCACTGGGAGTCGTGCCGCTCAACAAAGATGCGGCGATGCAACCGGAGTCAATGCTGACGCGGGCATTGTCCCGCACGGTGGCGGTGGCGGCGCTGCCCAGGAGCCAGCAAGCGAGGATGAACATGGTGACGATGAAGTAACGCTTGCCGCGCTCGGTATAGAAGTAGCTCATGGCAGATTCCTCCTATGTTTAGATGAACAGACCTGGTGCTGTTGCCCCTTATGGTGATTTCAGATCGGCGTCCATATTGGCGACGACGCGTTTTTGCTCATGGTCAGCGATAATCTGCAGCTCCTGCTCCCAAGCTGCGACACTCCACAACTCGACCCATTTTTCAGCGCCGACGAGCATGACTTCACT
The DNA here is from genome assembly GCA_012799755.1 of Lentisphaerota bacterium. Classification (GTDB taxonomy): domain Bacteria; phylum Verrucomicrobiota; class Lentisphaeria; order Oligosphaerales; family Oligosphaeraceae; genus Oligosphaera. The sequence goes on from JAAZKQ010000471.1 coordinate 5,685, forward strand.
GCCGGCGGTGAGGCCCAGCATATCCCGGAACATCACCGGTATGGTGATGCGACCTTGATTGCTGATGACTTCGCTTTGACTCAGCGAGCCGATGCGTCGGTGCTGCCGTCGCAAGGCCGCATCGTTGAGGATATCGCCACTTTCACAGCTGCCCTGGCGGCGTAATTTCTCCCACTCATTCATGGGATAAATGCCCAGGCAGCCTTCCGGCAGGCAATAGAGCATCACGCGACCGCTGTTGTTGCTGGCGGATAAATCCATCAGCAACAAGGGCGGCAGCTTGATGCGGACATTGGCGTCAAGCACGCATTTGCTCTGAAAGCAAAACTGCATGAGAGAGTCCCCTCAATCAGAACTTGCGGGCTGAAATACGGTCCATTTTTTTCCAAGTAAAGCCAATATCGTCCGATATTTTCCAAAGGCAAGAGCATTTTGCTATTTTTTTGTTGAGTTGCGTAAGCGGTCATCCATTGATCATTGTTGTTCCCGCAAGCTGCTATGGACAGTATGGACGGCGGGCAAGCAGATGTTGTCGTCCACAGAGTCCACAGAGTCCACAGAGTCCACAGGGGCCACAGAGTCCACAGAGTCCACAGCTTCATGGTTTGCCGGCCGCATCGTTGATCGCTGACCCGGCAGCTGGAAAAGCGGGCATTCATCTTTATAGTAATTGCTTCTTTTTTGCCGTTATTTGTCACTCGGCAAATGGGTTAATGATTGTATGGAATCACGTTGAAGGGCAGGACATTCATGAGGTATGTACTTATTCCAACCAAGCTGGATAAAATCGCCAAGGACATTTTGACGGCTAAGGGCTATACCGTGGTGCAGGATGGTGAGACGGACTTGGCGTCGCTGGTGCAGCAGCACCCGGAAACCGAGGCGTTGATTGTGCGCAGTGAGAAGATCACATCTGAGATCATTGATGCCCTACCGAAGCTGAAGACGGTGGTGCGCGCCGGCGCCGGCTATAATACTATTGACATCAAGCATGCGCGGCGGAATAATGTGGATGTTATGAATACGCCCGGCGCCAACGCCAACGGCGTCGCCGAAGAAGTGTTCGCCATGGCTTTGGCAGCCTACCGCCATGTGATTCCAGCGGACATTGACACCCGTAAGGGCGGCTGGGAGAAAAAGAAGTTCATGGGGCGGGAATTGACGGGCAAGACGCTGGGCATTGTCGGCTTGGGCAATATCGGTCAGCTGGTGGCGAAACATTCCTACGGTTTCGACATGAAAGTGCTGGCTTACGACCCGGTGGTGTCGGAGTCCAAGGCGCAGGAGGTCGGCGCCAAACTGGTGAGCTTGGAGCAGCTGTTCAGCGAGGCCGACATCATCACGCTGCATATTCCCGAGAATGATGAGACGCGCGGCATGATCAACAAGCGTCTGTTGTCGCTGGTCAAGAAGGGCGCCATGCTCATCAATTGCGCGCGCGCCGGCATCGTCAATGAGGACGATATCCGCGCTCTCAAAGCCGAGAAGGAATTGCTGTTCTGCACGGATGTGTTTCCGGCGGACGAGCCCGGCCCAAAGAGTGTGGCGGACATTGCCGATGTGATGCTGCCGCACTTGGGCGCCAACACCAAGGAAGCCAATTTCACGGCCGCCAAGCGCGCCGCTGAGCAGCTTGTGGCCTACTTCGAGAGTGGCGTTAATACCTACGTGGTGAACAAGGGGATTCCCGACGATCTCAACGAGAATTATCAACAGCTGGCCTATCGTTTGGCGCTGATTGCCCGTTGTTATATTGGCCGGGGCACGCCGGTGCGGCAGGTCCGTTGTAGCTTCTATGGCGATCTGAGCAAGTTCGCCAAGTGGTTCTACTCACCGATCTGCGCCGCGCTGTCCGAGCACTTTGAGTTCCAGCAGGACCCGGAAGAGGCCCTGCGTTACTTGCAGGAAAAAGGCATTGGTTTCGAATTGCGCAGCGCGGACGAATCCAAGCGCTATGGCAATTCAATGACCATTGACTTGGAGAGCGGGGCGAAAGTTGTCAGCATTCGCGGCACAATTGCAGAGAATAACCTGATGGTGTCCCGCCTCAACGACTTTGATCGAGTGTATTTCGTGCCGCGCGGCAACGCGTTTATCGTTGAGTACTGTGATCGTCCCGGAGTGCTATCAATGATTACTCGCGCCTGTGGTGACGCCGATATCAACATTGAGGACATTCACGCGCCACGCGATAGCGAGGCCAAGCATGCGATCGCCATTTTGAAGACCTCCGTGCCCGTGCCGCAGAAAATCGTCGAAGCCGTGGCCAAGGAAGTGGACGCCAAGGTGGCCTTTACGGTGAATCTGCCCTGATTGGGCGGCATTTTGTTGATTGTTATGTATCCCATGGCCGCGACACTGAGCTCAGTATCGCGGCCATGTTCATTTGCAGCTTGTCGGATATTGTCAAACAAGAGAAAGTGGAGGCGCAGCCATGCTTGAGTTCACCATCATATTTCTTGCCGCGCTGTGCTTGGTGCTTGGTTTCCTGGGCTGTCTGCTGCCGGCCTTGCCGGGGCCACCCTTTGCCTACGCCGCGCTGTTGATATTGCACGCCGGGGGCGTCGCCCACTTTTCGCTCCCCGAATTGGGACTGTGGTTGTTGCTGGTTCTGGTGGTGCAGGCCCTTGATTTCGTCATACCGATGTTCGGGGTGAAGCAGTTCGGCGGCGGTCGCGCCGGGCATTGGGGCTGCTTCTTTGGGACAATTATCGGCGTGCTCTTTTTCTCGCCATGGGGGATTGTCATTGGGCCATTGCTGGGGGCGATCATCGGAGAATATCTTGCCGGCAAGAGAAGCAATGACGCCATTGTTGCCGGTTTTGGAGCCTTCATCGGCTTCCTGGTTGGGACTATCCTCAAATTTGTCCTCTGCGGCTTCTTCACCTTGCGCTTTATCTTGGCGCTTATGGGCGACTGAGAGCGCTGTCGGGTGTTTTTTATCCGCAGATTACGCCGATTCTCGCCGATTTTTGGCGGCTTTTGTTTTTTATCTCGGACGGATCGGACGGATCGGACGGATCGGACGGATCGGTTGGATCATCAGACCGATCCGTCTGATCCCACTGAGCCCCGCACCGGGTTTTTTCCGCAGGTTGGAGGTGACGGCAGGTTCCGAAAACGAAATCACCGCGCCGGGACATTCATCCTGGCGCGGTGATTTGCGTTTAGCGGCCGTTTACGCGCTCAGCGCGTCGCACCGCGTGTGTTTGTGTGGTTCGGCTTACATCATGCCGTCCATGCCGCCCATGCCGCCCATGCCGCCGGGGCCACCGGCCGGGACGTCCTTCTTCTCTTCGGGCAGGTCGCAGATCATGCACTCGGTGGTGAGCAGCATGCCGGCAACCGAGGCCGCATTCTGCAGGGCGCAGCG
>JAAZKQ010000472.1 GCA_012799755.1 Lentisphaerota bacterium
AGCGCCTACGGCGCAACATGGACATTATGGACATGATGGACGACAACTCCTGCTCGCTTGCCGTCCATACTGTCCATACTGTCCATACTGTCCATAGTAGCTTGCGGGAACAACAATTATCAATCGGTGACCGCTTATATTTTTTCTAGGAAATGGGCTTGTATTTCATTGCAGGCCGTGCTTTTGGGGCTATATTTAACGGTCTTTGTTGATAAGTCGTGCCCTTAAGACAAGGCATAGTCATCATATACGAAGGTCGAATGGAGGTTTATCATGGCACATAAAAAGGGTCAATCCTCAAGCCGTAACGGTCGTGACAGCAATCCGAAATACCGCGGCGTGAAGGCCTACGGCGGCCAGAGTGTCCGTGCCGGCAGCATTATCGTTCGCCAGTGCGGCACCGTCTTCCACCCGGGCAAGAACGTCGGCCTCGGTCGCGATTACACGCTGTTCGCGCTGTGTGACGGCGTGGTCGAATTTGGCAAGACCAACCGCAAGGTTAACGTCCTGCCCGTCGTAGACGCCGCAACTGCGGGCTGAAAAACGCGTCAAAACGCCCGGCTACAGACATACAAGCCCCCTGGATTCAGTTAACGGTCCAGGGGGCTTTTTGTGTTTGTGCAAGGGCCAGGGACATAGGGCAGACGGTTTGCTCAATGGCCGGCTGGTCCATGACTGCCTGTCCATGGCGTCCATCTCGTCCAACAATCAGGTCAGCGGCTTGATGGCACGTTGCAGGATGCCGTTGACCTGCGCGATAAAGAGCCCGTAGTTGGTCATGGGCACCCCTTGATCGGCGGCGCATTGATAGCGGTAACGCACTTCCCGTTCGTTGAGCATGCAGGCGCCGCAGTGGATGATCACCTTGTAGGGACTGAGGTCATCTGGAAATTGCGTGCCTGAGCTGGTGTCAATGACGACCTGCTTGCCGCTGAACTGTTTGAGCCAGCGCGGGATTTTGACGGTGCCGATGTCGTCGCATTGGCGGTGGTGGGTGCAGCCTTCGGCGATAAGGATGCGGTCGCCGTCAGCAAGGGTGGCGATGGCCTTGACGGCGGCGATGGCGGCAGGGAGAACGCCCTTGTAACGCGCGAAGAGGATGGAAAAGGACGTGAGGGGAATATCCTCCGGCACGGCGGCGCCGACTTCAGCGAAAGCCTGGCTGTCGGTAATGACCAGGCGGATGTCGCGACCGTAGCGGCGAATGAGGTCAGGCAGCGCGGGCGGCTGGCAGGCCATGACGACCGCGTCGGCATCAAGGATGTCACGCATGACCTGCTGTTGCGGCAGGATCAGCCGGCCTTTGGGCGCAGAGGAATCCACCGGAATCACCAGCAGTACCAAGTCCTGTGGCCGCAGCAAGTCGGCGACCAGCGGCGCGGCGGCGCGTTCCTGTTTATGCATGGTCGCGAGGAGTTCTTTCAATGCGTGGATATTTTCACCGCTGCGGGCGCTGACGGCGATGCCGGGGACGCCGGCGACCGTTTCAGCCGGTGCCGGCGCCAGATCGCACTTGTTGAAGACAAGGACGGCCGGGATGTCCTTGGCTTGGAAGAGCGCAAGCAGTTCCCGGTCGTCGCGGTTGAGTCCTTCGCCAGCGTCAACGACCAGTACGGCCAAATCGCTTTTGTTGATGACCTGGCGGGTCTTGCTGAGGCGCAGGGCGCCAAGCTCGCTGTCATCGTCGGTGCCGGCGGTGTCAATAAGCACGATGGGGCCGATGGGCAGGATTTCCATGGTCTTGAAAACAGGGTCCGTGGTGGTGCCTTTGACCGCCGAGACGATGGCGAGGTCCTGGCCGGTGATCGCATTGATCAGGCTGGACTTGCCGGCATTGCGGCGCCCGAAGATGCCGATGTGCAGGCGATTGGCGAGGGGCGTGTCATTCATTCCCATGGGGGGCCTCCGGAGATATTGCCTGTCAGTGATGTTGGTCTATGAGCTCGTGTTGTGTTTCGCTGCGGGGTCAGAAGCGGAAGTCGCGCTGACCGGCGTCAATGGCGACCAGATTGCGCTTGGCGATGTCGCGGACCTTTTCCCGCGGGATCTTCTCGATTTCCCTGGCGATGAGTTCTTCGCCAATGCGGCGGGTTTCAGGCGACGCGTAGTCCATAAGGTATTCTTTGAGAGTCATGAGCGCGTTGGGGTGGCAGCAGTTGAGTATCTGGCCGCTCTTGCACAGTGACATGAAGCGGTCGCCTGTACGGCCTTCGCGATAGCAGGCGGTACAGAAACTGGGGATGTAGCCCATGCCCATAAGCCAGCGGACGATTTCGTCGAGGCTGCGGCGGTCGCTGAGTTCAAATTGTTCGGATTGGGCGTCTTCGGGTTCGGGGTCTGCGTAGCCGCCGACGCTGGTGCGGGAAGCGCCGCTGATTTGCGAGACGCCCAGGTGCAGCACGCGCTCACGGCAGGACTCGCTTTCGCGGGTCGAGATGATGATGCCCGTGTAGGGCACGGCGAGGCGGATGCAGGCGACGATCTTGGCAAAGGTGTCTTCGTCAATGCCATTGTCGAAGCTGCTGGGGTCAATATCGGCTGCGGGTTTGATGCGCGGGACACTGATGGTGTGCGGCCCGACGCCCATGGCGGCTTCGAGGTGTTCCGCATGCATGAGCAAACCGGCGTATTCGTAGCGGTAGCGTTCCAGGCCGAAGAGCACGCCGAGGCCGACGTCGTCAATGCCGCCTTGCATGGCGCGGTCCATAGCCTCAGTGTGCCACTTGTAGTCGTGCTTGGGGCCGGTGTGGTGGAGTTTTTCGTAACTGTCTTTGTGGTAGGTTTCCTGGAAGAGAATGTAGGTGCCGATGCCGGCGTCCTTAAGCTTGCGGTAGTCTTCGACGGTGGTGGCCGCGATATTGACATTGACGCGGCGGATGACGTCATTTTTGTGCTTGACGTCGTAAATAGTCTTGATGCTTTCGAGGATGTATTCCAGCGGGTTGTTGATGGGGTCTTCGCCGGCTTCAATGGCAAGGCGTTTATGGCCCATATCCTGGAGGGCGATGACCTCGCGGCGGATCTCGTCCTGGCTGAGTTTGATGCGGGGTATCTGTTTGTTCTTCAGGTGATAGGGACAGTACAGGCAGCCATTGACACAATAGTTGGACAGGTACAGCGGCGCGAACATGACGATGCGATTGCCGTAAATGTCTTTCTTGATCTGCTCGGCCAAGGCGTAGATTTTCTGGTTGCGGTCTTCAAGGTTGCATGCCAGCAGGACAGATGCTTCGCGGTGACCGAGGCCCTTGCGCAGCTCGGCTTTGGCAATGATGGCGTCAATCAGTTCGGCATTGGCGGCGTTGGCGTCCGCGTAGGCGAGGGTGTCCATGATTTCATCGTGGTTGATGAAATCTTCGGCATGGGGTGATTTGGGATCGTACATGGTGCTTTTCCTTTCTTTGAGAGGTGACTGATAATGACATGAACAAAAGCTTGTTGCTGGTAGAACAGATTGGACTCGTGGTTGCTTGTTGTCAGTTTTGCATGGGCGGCTGGTCACCCCGGGCGACGACGATCTCGTAACCGGCTTCGGCCAGGCTTTGACGCAGGATTTCCAGCCCCTCGGCGGCCTCGCTGCCGGAGGCGAGTTTGTTATCGTAAAGGAGGTACTTGTCGCGAACATCGGCTGGTGAGAGGTTGGGCATGACCACATTGGCGCCGGCTCGCATGCCCTTGACATGGCCTTGCGGGTCCATGGTGCCCAGCGCGGTGGTGGCCGGCAGGAGCACGTTGGGCAGCATGATGCGGAGGAGACTGAGCAGAATCAATGTGAGGCTGACGCTGCCGGCCGGTTCCTGGGCGTAACGCGTGGCGTGCTGGGGAATGAATGGGCCGATGCCGACCATCGCCGGTCGGAAATCGCCCAGAAACACCAAGTCTTCGGCGATGTGCGCCAGCGTCTGGCCGGGGGCGCCGACCATGAAGCCGGCGCCGGCCTGGAAGCCGATGGCTTGCAGATTGCGCAGACAGTCCAAGCGCGTCGCCAAGCGCTGCTGCTCGGGGTGCAGGGACGCATAGAGCTGGGGATTGACCGTTTCATGCCGCAACAGATAGCGGTCGGCGCCGGCGGCAAACAGCCGCTCATAGCTTGCGCGGCTGCGCTCGCCCATTGACAGTGTGATCGCCGTATCGGGGTAACGCTCACGGATGGTGGCGACAAGAGCGGCCAGGCGTCCGTCATTGAACCAGGCATCTTCGCCGCCCTGGAGCACGAAGGTGCGGAAGCCGAGCTCGTGACCGAGCCGGCAGCAGTCGAGAATCTGTTCCGGCGTGAGGCGGTAACGGCTGATCTCGCCGTTGCTTTTGCGGATGCCGCAGTAGTAGCAATCGTTGCGGCAGTAATTGCTTAGCTCAATCAGGCCGCGAATGAATACCGTGCGGCCAAAATAGCGCTCGCGGATGGCGTGGGCACAGCTGCGGATTTTCTCCGCAAAGGCCGGGCTGTTTTGGGCCTCAACCAGGATACTCAGCCATTGCTGCCGGCTGAGGCGGCCCTGCGCGCGCAATTCGTCGAGATATGTGCTGCTCATCAAAGCCATGAACTATTCCTGTGGAAGTTTGGCATAAATGGTTTTGGAACTGACGCCGGGAATCATGCCGAGCTTGCCGGCCAGGGCACTGATGACATCTGCCGGGGCGTCAATGGCAATGCTGATGATGGACACGCCGCGCTGGGGGTAGGGCAGTCCCATGCGGCCGATGATGTACTCGCCATGGCTGTGCAGGAGGGCGTTAAGGGGCTCTACGGCGTCTTTGTTTTCAACAACAATGCCGATGAGGGCGACGCGTTTGTTCATGGCGTAGGTCCTGTGCTTGGTGGCAGAAATCTGTATAAAGACAAAAAAGGCACTTTCCGGGTAAGGGAAAGTGCCTTGACAGCTCCAGCGGAAGACGGCGGCGGTAGCGCCGGCCGGGTTTGCCGGAACGGCCCGTCCTTGCTTCGTTTGGGTGAAGTTTGGGCGTGTCGTCTTGATCTTGTCTGGCTGCTTGCCTTACCCTCAGAACGGATCTTCGGGATCAGTGCAGGTCGCGATTGCGGTGATGCGCCGTCAGCGCCCGCCAAGCGGAGCTTCCGGTTTATCACGAATCATTACTATATAGCTGCAAGGTAGAGATGCAAAGTCCGCAGTACGGTCGGAAAATAGGCGCTATCTTGGTGAAAGTAGACAAGACAGACAGCCGTGGACAACATGCGCCATCGTCCATAGCGTCCATACTGTCTATAGCAGCTTGCGGGAACAACAATGATCAACGGGTGACCGTTACACTGGCCAATTGCTTCCCGTTGGTGTAATGGGCGGGTGTGAGCTTGCAGGAGCTGATTCCCTGGGTATGGTAGACGCCGCACGAGCGGGTTCCAGGCAAGTTTCGCCTGTTGTAATCGCTTTCACCATGTGCTTTAAGGGCATTGTTTCCGACAGAACGAACGCGGACAAAAGGAGAATGAATCATGGCTTTGATGTTTGACATGCCGCTGGAACGCCTGCTGCAGTACCAGGGACGGAATCCAAAACCGGCGGACTTTGACGTTTTCTGGGACCGCAGTCTTGCCGAGATGGACGCCGTTGATGGTCAAGTCGAGCTGCGCCTGGCGGACTTCCAGGCGCCCTATGCGGAATGCTATGACCTGCGCTTTACGGGTGTCGGCGGGGCGCGCATTTATGCCAAGCTGCTCAAGCCGCGCGGCGTCAGCGGCAAGTGTCCGGCGCTCTTGCAGTTCCACGGCTATTCCGGCAACAGCGGCCAGTGGCAGGACAAGTTGCCATACGCCGCCGCGGGCTTTGTGGTCGCGGCGCTGGATTGTCGGGGGCAGGGCGGGCTTTCGGAAGACGTCGGCGGCACCACGGGCACCACGCTTCGCGGCCATATTATCCGCGGTCTGGACGACGCGCCTGAGAAAATGCTCTTCCGGCAAGTCTACCTCGATTGCGCGCAGCTGGCGAAGATCGTGATGGCGATGCCGGAGGTTGATCCCGAGCGGGTGGGCTGCACCGGCGGCAGTCAGGGCGGCGGCTTGACGCTGGCCTGCGCGGCGCTGGTGCCGGGCATCAAGAAGGCCGCGCCCATCTATCCTTTCCTGAGCGACTATCAGCGCGTCTGGGAAATGGAACAGGACAAGGCCGCCTACGCTGAGCTGCGCGAGTACTTCCGCTATAAGGACCCCACTCACGAACGCCATGGCGAGATCTTCACCAAGCTGGGCTATATAGATATTCAGCACCTCTGCCCGCGCATCCGTGCCGAGGTGATGCTGGGCATCGGTTTCGCCGATACGGTGTGCCCGCCATCCACCCAGTTTGCCGCCTATAACAAGATCAGCTCGCCCAAGAGCTATGTGGCCTATCCCGACTACGGTCACGAAGGACTGCCCGGACACGGCGACCGGGTCTTCCAATTCATGCTCGGGCTGCTCTAATAGATGGGTTATGCGTGGGGGGGGGAGGGGCCATTGGCTCTTTCTTCCCCTTCGCGCTCTCCTGCCTATCCCATTTCGGCTCAGGGCCTTGCGGACGGTTTCTCGCCGTGCGAGAAATATCAGTAAGGCAAAAAAAGGAATGGCGAGTAACCGGTCACCGATTGATAATTGGCCGTTTTCTGTTGCCTTGCAATGGAAACCATCTTCCGTGTCTGCTATGTGGCACGCCTTCAGCGTGCTGTTTCGGGTGGGGCTTTCCTGGGGTTGCGCCAGCGGCGCAA
>JAAZKQ010000047.1 GCA_012799755.1 Lentisphaerota bacterium
CCACCCAGGGCGGCGCGCGCTTTCAGCGCGGCTTGCCCTGGGCTGGTATGTTTTGCGCCTTCAGCGCTGAAAACCAAAGAGGCGACAGGAAAACGCAAACACACCGGCCTTCCTACGCCAAGCAGCCTACTCTCAAAAAATCTGCGCAAATCTGCGTAATCTGCGGATAAAAATGTCTGTTATCAATCGGTAACCGGTTACCAACAACAAATGCCATCAAGGACCAAAGCATCACAAAAGTCGTGATGATGATGTATGATAAGCGGATGATAACTGTCCCTTTGCTTGCCGTTGACAACACGGAGTATTCACTATGATTACCCGCATAGAAGCCAAAAACTTCCGATGCCTTCGCTATGTGAGCCAGCCTCTGGAAAACTTCCATGTGCTGGTTGGGCCAAATGCCAGCGGCAAAACGACTTTTCTGGACGTTATCGGTTTTCTCGGACGCATGGTGGCCGATGGCTTGGAGGCTGCCGTAAATGAACGTACCTCCAACTTTGTTGATCTTCTTTGGCAACGCTCCGGCCATGCCTTTGAATTGGCATTGGAAGCGGTTATCCCGCAAACAACCAGAAAACAATTGGCAAAACCATTTGGCGCCTTCCGCTACGAAATCCGCATTGGCCTCGACCCGGAAACCCGGGAAGTGGGAATCCTTGACGAAAAAGCATGGGTTCAACAAGCCGAATCAACGCCAAAAGCTCTTGAGCAGCGAAAACTTTTCCCGATGGAGCCCATCATACCGGACACTCTGCTGACAAGTCACGGGAAACAATGGCAGAAAGTCCTGAGCAAGACCTATAGAGGCAACGACAATTTTTATATGGAAGTTCGTGAAACCGGTGACGGCAAGGGGTGGTTCCCTTCCCTCCGCCTGGGGCCCAGAAAATCCGCTCTGGCGAATGTGCCGGAAGACGAAGCGACTTTTCCGGTTGCCACCTGGTTCAAACGCACGCTCATGGAAGGAGTCCAGCAGATTGCCTTGAACAGCATGCGGCTGCGCAGGCCCAGTCCTCCCAATCGGGGAATAGGCTTCAGCCCGGATGGCTCCAATCTGCCCTGGGTGGTATGGAATCTGGAACAACCGGCAAATCGGAAACGGTTCACAGAGTGGGTGGAGCATGTCCGAACCGCGCTGCCGGATATAGAAAACATAGAGACAGTGGAACGCCCTGAAGACAGACATCGCTACCTTGTACTGCATTGTCACGGAGGCCTGAAGGTGCCTTCCTGGATGGCTTCCGATGGCACCCTGAGGCTGCTGGCTCTCACCATTCCCGCCTACATCCCTGACTTTAAGGGTATCTGTCTGATTGAAGAACCCGAGAATGGAATCCATCCGCAGGCTGTTGAGACTGTGTTCCAGTCGCTATCCAGCGTGTATGAGGCGCAGGTGCTTCTGGCCACTCATTCGCCGGTCATTCTCAGTGTTGCGGAAGCAGACAAAGTGTTATGCTTCAAGAAAACCGATTCCGGGGCTACCGACATCGTCCGCGGCGACGCACATCCCGCGCTCAGAAATTGGCGGGGCGGGATCAATCTTGGTGATCTGTTTGCGGCGGGAGTCCTGGGATGAAAGACTCGGACCACAACCAAAAAGAGCTGATAGTACTGGTTGCAGACCTTGATGCGGAAAATTCTCTGCGTGGACTGCTTCGACGTTACAAGGCTTTGAACATTCGTCCATTGAGGCCCGAAGTTGACTATGACATACTGCGCCATCCGCAACGTGATTCCGGCTGTCGAAGCAATGCGGAATATTTTCTTGAGAACTACGTCAACACCCATCACCATGCACTTGTTGTTTTTGATCGTGACGGGTGCGGTTGGGAAGACCGCGACGCCTCGGAGATCGAGGACAGCGTTGAACAACGTCTGGCGCAAACAGGCTGGGACCAACGCTGTGCCGCCATTGTCATTGTTCCCGAATTGGAAGCATGGGTCTGGAGCCGTTCCCCACATGTGGCTGCAGAGCTTGGTTGGCAGGAACGCACTCCAAATCTTCGAGATTGGTTAGAGCAAAACGCATTTCTTTCTGCCGGACTTCTCAAACCTGCTGATCCCAAAAAAGCCATGCAGGAAGCTATGCGAGCGGTCGGAAAAGCTCGCTCAGCAAGAGTGTTCTCGCGGCTGGCTGAAACGGTAAGCCTGAAAGGCTGTCAGGACCGCGCCTTTAATAAATTACGACGTGTGCTTGAGCAATGGTTTGAATCTCCGGAGTAACGCATGAGCAAAGACCAAAGTGGGGAAAAAGAGGTCTCTTATAATGGAGGCAAGGTCTTCCTGTGCAATGGATTGTGTTTATAGAAAAGCAAGCTCGGAGAGCTGGCACCATGAGTAACCCCAGGTGAAGCGAAGCGGAACCTGGGGCAAAGGCGCCTCCCCTGAAATCAGAGCCTCGGAGAGGCGACACATGAATCAGCGTGAACAATAACGTGGCGCCTTGTAAGAGGAACGTTAAAAACAAAAGTTGCCGGAATAGCCATTATCAATAAGTGCTTGACTAAGAGGAGAACAGCCGTGGCCAAACCAGCTTGGAAACCCTGGCATGAAGTCGTTGTGTTGCGGGATGATTTGAAATCCGGCGAACTGCCATTGCACATGTTTGCGGCGGATTTGTACGAGGTCATGATGCAGGGCGGCAAGCGCCCGGTCTACGAGAATCCGGCCGACTTCTTTGCGCTGACCTTCCCGACCTACAATCTGCGCCAGCTGGTGCGTGACGTGGTGCTGCGCGTGGCGGGAAAGAACGACAAGGCGGTGCGTCAGCTTGAGCTGACCTACGGCGGCGGCAAGACACACACGCTGATTACCCTGCGGCACCTCGTCTTTGCTCCTGACAAACTGCCTGATTTGCCCGCCGTGCACGAATTCCGCGAGGCCATTGGCCAAGCGCCACCCAAGGCGCGCGTCGCCGGACTCTGCTTTGACAAGCTGGATGTCGAGACCGGCATGGAAGTCCGCGATCCGCAAGGCAACACCCGGCGGCTCATCCAGCCATGGAGCATTCTCGCCTGGCAGCTTGCCGGCGAAGACGGCCTGCGCGTACTGAACGCCGGAAAATCGGCGGACGAACGCGAGTCCGCCCCGGCGGAAAACACCCTGACTGAATTGCTGGAATTGCCGACGAAGGAGGGGCTGGGCGTCCTCATCCTGATTGATGAAGTCCTGATGTATGTTCGCGAAAAGGTCGCGACCGACCCCAGGTGGCGCGACCGCATGGTCAATTTCTTCCAGTATCTGACCCAGGCCGCGACCAAGGTTGACCGCTGCTGCATCGTGGCTTCGCTCCTGGCCAGCGATCCAGGCAAGGACGACAGCCTGGGCGGCCGGCTCAAAGGCGAGCTCTATGACATCTTCCAGCGGCAGCGGGAAGAGGCCGTGGAGCCGGTGGTAAAAGAAGATGTGGCGGAAGTGCTGCGCCGCCGTTTCTTTACGCCCGCATCAATCAAGGACAAAGACGCCTTCCGGCCTCATGTCCAGGCCGCCCTCAAGGGTGTCTTCGAGCTTGATGAGCAGATGAAAAAGCAGGGCGCGGCGGTCGAAGAGCGCTTTTTGAGAAGCTACCCGTTCCACCCCGACCTCACAGAAGTCCTCTATGCGAAATGGACGCAACTGGATCGTTTCCAGCGAACCCGAGGCGTCTTGCGAACCTTTGCCCTGGCCCTGCGGGAAGCCGAAAGCTGGGATACCAGCCCCTTGGTGGGGCCCGCCGTGTTCCTGGCTGATCCAAAGCGCGATGGCTTGTCCGAAGCGATGCGGGAGCTGGTGACGGTGGCTGACACCGAGGAACACGATGGCAAACGCCAGGCCTGGACCGGGATCATCGAAGGCGAAACCAGTCGCGCCCGGGACATCCAGCGGGACTCGGTCGGGCTGCGGAGCCGTGAGATCGAACAGGCCGTCGTGGTGACCTTCCTGCATTCCCAACCGATTGGCCAGAGCGCCCACATCGGCGACCTGCTGGCGCTGATCGCGCCGAATCGTCCCGACCGGATCGAGCTGGAGAAGGGACTGAGGCGCTGGGCGCAGACGAGTTTCTGGCTTGATGACCGCTACGCGGCAGTCGAAGAGAACCGGCTGCCGGATACCTGGCGGCTGGGCAACCGCCCGAACCTGACCCAGATGCACGCCGTGGCGGCAGGCCGCGTGTCGGACGACATCGTCCGCGCCCGTCTGCTGGACGAAATCGGCAAATGCAAGGCCTTGACGGCAGGAGCCTCAGCCGCCGGAGTCCGCGTCCATTTGCTGCCGACGCGACCGCGCGACATTGAGGACGACAGTCAGTTCCACTACGGCGTCCTTGGCCCCAACGCCGCCAGCGATTCGGGAAAACCGGGCGCGGAAGCGAAACGCTACCTGGACGAGACGACTGGCCCGGAAAAACCGCGGGTATACCGCAATGCCGTCATTCTGTTGGCGCCCTCGCGCGACGGCCTGGAAGTGGCCTCTGCCAGAGTGCGGGACTATTTGGCCTGGGAAGAGGTGCGAAGCGATCTCAAGGAACAGGAGAAAGAAGGAAATGTTGATTCCGCCCGCATGCTGACCCTGTCCATTAACATTGACAAGGCCAGAGGACGCATGCCTGACGCCGTGAAGCAGGCCTACTGCACCGTCGTCACCGTCTCCGACAAGAACGAGATACAGGCCTTCAAGATCAATGTGACGGACGAGCCGCATTTCACGATCATCAAAAATGACAACCGTTCGCGCATCCGGGACTCCTCCATCTCCGCCGAGGCCCTGTTGCCCGGCGGCCCGTACGACCTCTGGCGGGAGGGTGAGACGAGCCGCCGCGTCAAAGACCTGTCCGGCGCCTTTGCGCAGATGCCGCACTTGCCGAAGATGCTGAAAACGCAAGCCATCACCGACACGCTGGTGGAGGGCTGTCTGGCCGGGGCCTTTGTCTTGAAACTGACCCGGCCTGACGGCTCGGCCCGGACGTGGTGGCACGCCCGGCCCGATGAAACGGCCATGGCTGATCCGGCCCTTGAGCTTGTTCTGGCCGAGGCGGCTGTACTTGAGGAAATCGCTCCTGAGCTTCTTGAACCCGACTGCCTGCCCAAGCTCTGGTCCGGCGAAAGCATCACCGTCCAGAGCGTGATGGACTACTTCAAGGGCGGCAATGTCGTGCAGATTCAGCGCAATGGCTACCTGGAGCCGCTGGCGATTCCCAAGGCCGACCCGACGCTGGTCAACGACGCCGTGACCAAGGCGGTGGCGGCGGGAAATCTCTGGCTCACCAATGGGCCCGCCAGCATCCTGGGCGAGGCCATTCCCGCCGGCGTGTTGACCGCTCAGGCACGCCTGCAACGTCCTCCGGCCATGCTCGCCGCCGCCGAAATTTTGCCCGAGAACTTGCCTGAAGCCTGGACCAATGGCGAAACCACCGCCCTGGCAATAGCCACCGCGCTTTCTCAAAAATCCGGCCGGACGCTGCCCTGGAAGACAGTGCAAGACGTTATTGCCTCCTCCTTGAATGCCCGCTTCACTCACCTCGACCCGACCTCAGGCGCCTGGCCATGCGATTACCCCGCGGCGCAGAGCATCAAGCTGAAAGCCTCTGCCGGCAGCAGCTATGGCGGTTCAGGC
>JAAZKQ010000473.1 GCA_012799755.1 Lentisphaerota bacterium
GTCTTGCAGGCTCTGCAAGCGCTGAAGGAGGCGCTGTGACCACTCATCTTCAAATGTGGGCGTGCATTTGAGAAGCTGGCCGGTGTTGTAGATATACGCGAGGTACGGCACGGCATGGAGCATGTGCATCCAGTCGTCCTCAACCGTCTCCATGTAGGCTTCCAAGTGCTGATTGCGGGAAAGATCGGGCAAGGCTGCCGTGCCGCCCAGAAAATTCCATGGCCTGTTTTTACTCAGACCAAAGAAAATATGCATGGGCAATTCGTCGTAATCCGGGTTTGGCGCGAGGCTGCCGGTCTGCGGGTCCACCCGCAGTTCTTTCTGCGACACATTGGCGAAGGTATCACGTGGATTGATCTCTTTCCAAGACAGGTCAGCGAACCACGCCGTGCCGGATTGGGGGTTGTTAAGATGGACGTATAGCCCACCCCCCTGGGGCAATGAGACCTGAAAATCATCAAGCGCCTCAATGTCGTCATTGCCGCCATCATCTGTTTTCAGCAGATCGGCGAAAGAGCCGAGCTGATCTTCGGGGGTCTCAGCAGGCGTTTCGGCGTCTGCCGCGGCGTCGGCGACAACATCGGGTGTTGTTTTCAAGGCTACGTAAATGGGCATATCCACGTAGTAGCAAAACCACGGAAAAGTCCCCCGTGTGCGGAAAACGCCGGTGGTCTCGTGGACGAGCTTGTCGTTGGCGTCTTTGAGGTGGAGACTGACGGTAGGGGCGGAATGCCATAGCGCTGCGTCGGCGCCGGTATCCTTGCCTTTTATCCAGACAAAAACGCGAATCATCCGTCCGCGGAGCTTTTCGAGCTGTTCCAAGGCAATGATCGGTTTGGCCGGCACGACGCCGGCGCCACCGGCGACGCGCAGGGAGGAGAAAGTGGATTTCTTGAAATTGTTATCAACCGTAGCGGTCTCATCAAGGCACTCCACTTGTTCCTCTGACAGGACAAGCTGCCATGGCACGATCCGGGTGAAAATATCCGTCTGTCCATGCATAAAGCAACGCCAAAAACTAGCATCGGGCGCCGGCAAGAGTTGTCCACGCCGTTCGGGCACCCACAAATTGTCAACGCGCTCCTTGCCGAAGAGCACCACTCGACCGGTGGCCGACACCACGGGTTCCGGCGCTGCCGGCTCGGCCGCTGCCGCAGCGGCATCGGGATTGGCGGCGGCGCCTTCTGTAGCCAGGAGCGCCTGTAAATCTATCACGGGATCCTGTGCCTGTGCTTGTGTCGCTATAGACAACACTGTGCATACCAACAACACCAAAAGCGCCATGACATTCTGTCGCTTCATGCCGAAATACCTTCCTTGAAAATCCGCCGGTAGTGACTTTATGGAGGGGACAAGCAGGGGCTGCCCAGTCCTTGGGCAATGCTGAAAAAGACTTCTTAGTATAGTGACAGGTCAGCTCAAAAACAACTGCAAACAACGCCGTGCTTGTCGCTTTTCGTCATCGGGCAGCCAATGATCTGGCAGAAGCATCACGCAAAAGGAATGAGTTCAGACCGGTAAGGATGGACAAGCATGGACAGTACCTGCGGCCCTCCATACTGTCCATCGTTCCATAGGTTTCCAGGCCACAAAGATAATCGGTCACTCATTGATACCGGTCGTGCCGGTGTTTTTTTCTGCTGTTGTGCCTTTACAAGGCACTGCCTCATGGGGAGCTCGCCACCCCAGCCTGAAGGCTGGGGTTAAGCATGGTTAAGCGCCTACGGCGCCAAGA